>NZ_JBHJTJ010000004.1:0-175730 GCF_042267765.1 Gottfriedia sp. NPDC056225
GTTCTTAAATAGTTTTCTTTCAGTAATTTGGCAATTATTATACCTAAAAAAATAATGGTATATGCTTCTTTTATCCATAAATAAAAAGTTCTCATGGTCAATGATCCATTGAATACTGATGGAATCAAATAACAAAACTCATAAGCAACAAGAAGCCATATTATTTTATTAAATTCTATTTTTGTACGTCTAAAATTAATCAAATAATACAGTATAGCCAACACTTTAAATACTTCAAATAAAAAATTAAGTAATGACCGATATTCAAAGTTAACAAATTGTGTTGTACAAAAAGGGAAAAGTAAGAAAAAGTATTTAATGTCTTGCTTGTTTAACAAAAATCTATCACTTCGTTCTAATTTTCTCATATATTTTGACCATTAAGCATATTGATGTATTTGATAATTTCTTGTTCATTTCCACTTGTACCTTTAGACAATTCATTAACAAACTTTCTTTGCAAATCAATTTTTTGATTCAACTCGATTATTCCTTTTGAAATCCCTTCTGGAGTAATTTCAACTATCATACCGTTTTTCCCATCTGTAACTTGATCCTTTACTGTCGTATAATTGGTAACAACGATAGGTTTGTATAATATTTTTGCCTCATCTAATACGATGGATTTACCTTCATATCTTGATGTTTGGACAAATATATCGCAGTTCTTTATATACGGATATGGATTCTCTCGTAGTCCCAACAATTCTACTCTTTTTTCTAATCCATTACGATGGATTTGGGATATTAACTCTGCTTTTTCTCCACCGTCTCCAATGATATACCACGTAAACTCCAATCCGGAATCCTGTAAGATTTTTGCGGCATCTATAGCAATATCAAAACCTTTCTGTGAATTAAGACGACCTATCGAGAGAAGTTTTATAATGTTAGATTTGTATTCTATTGGAAAATACTCATCTGCCATTTTATTAATTAGAGTCGGTGATGAAATATTTTCTATTTTGTATACACTTTCGGACAATTTAGGAAATTTATTTATAAAACTTTGAACACACATTTCTGAAATTGTTGCTACTATATCTGCTTTTGAATAATATTCATTATCAAATTCAGAATTATAGGTTAGTTTTTCATATTCATTATGCACCCATAAAATCTTTTTCTTTGCTTTAACCTTATCTATTACAAAATAATTTGAATAACCATCAATGTATGACATTGCAACATCATACTCAACATCTATTTCACGAATAAACCTTTTCCATTGGAGCCATAGTATCTGATGATTATTTAATTTATTGTATTTCCTATTCATAAATGGCAAAGTAATATATCTAAATATCTTACCCGTAATCCCTCTAAAACAAAGTGATTCCCTAAACAACTTACTTGTCGGGGAGTTATTCATACATGCAATGTCATAAGGTACCTCCAAAATATTATAAACTGAAGGTATTTGATTTAAAAACATACCTTGCTTTGAACAGACAAGTAAATCAACTTCTATTTTTGAATCATACTTTTCTAGAACTTGTAAAAAAGAGACTAAACTTTTTTGGGCACCACCGCTGCATAAATCACTTATTACAATTAGAACTTTCATTATCTCACCCATACTATATTCTTATTATTGTTTAAACACTATCAATCATTTCATAATAATTGTTAACTACTTTTTGATTGCCATATTCGTGTTTTTCAAGGTAATACTTAATTGAGTTTCCTAATTCTTCATCTTCTATTAGTCTATAAATTCCATCAGATATATCTTTCGGGGTCATTTCTACAATTATCCCTTCACTACCGTCCTTAATTTGATCATATACAGTCGGATAGTTGGTACACAATATTGGCTTCTCAAGAATCTTAGCCTCATCAATAACAACTGATTTCCCTTCAAATCTAGAAGTCTGTGCAAATATATCGCAATTCAATATATAAGGATACGGGTTATCTCTCATTCCTAAAAGAACGAAGTCTTCTTGCATATTTTTTTCATTAATACTCTTTTTTAGCAGACTCTCCAATTCACCATTTCCTATTACATACCACCTAAACTTTATTCCTTGTTTCTTCATTATATAAGCTGCTTCTAAAGCTAAATCGAAACCTTTTTGCTCATTTAATCGTCCAATTGACAAAATATTAATATATTGATAGTCAAACTCAGATGGTATGAACTCATGAGCCCGTTTCTTTAAAACAATAGATGAAGTAAGATTAGGGAGACATAAAAATTTATCTTTATACTGAGGAAATTCTTCTTTTAAAATGTCAACACATAAATCGGAAATTGAAATAATCTTATCCATTTTCCCAAAATATATTTCATCATATCTTTTAGGATGCTGTGCAGACCGGTAATCATTATGTACCCAAGTAATTTTTTTCTCAGCTTGTATCTTTTCTGCAGTATAAAACATGATGTCTCCAGAACAATATGCAATAGCTACATCATAATTTCCTTCTAATTTGGGTACGAATCTCTTATAAAATTTATGCCACCTAAAAGCCTTAAATGCAGTTAGTGGATGAGCAGCTATTTTAGATATTAAAGAAGCAGTTAATTTAAATAAATATAAACCAATCCCTTTTATATCCAAGATGGAACTAATACTTTTTTTTCCATAAAGCTTTTCAAGAATAACGGGTGTTTCAAGTATGTTTACATGAGAGGGAACCTGATTTAAAAACATCCCACTCCTATCGAATAGCATTAAATCAACTTGATATTTTTGGGGATCAATCTCGTTTAAAAAATTAACCAGACTTCTTTCTGCCCCTCCATTATATAAGTTATAGATTGATAAAATTATTTTTTTCATATTTTCCCCTATATTAATAATTACTTTTAATTTCTATATTTCAAACGAACTTTTATCATACAGTAAATCTTCAAAAGCATTTTTTAAAATAGGCTGTGCTATTTCGAAATCAAGCTCTGGACTATCATTTATACAAACCATTTTATATTTCTGATTTTTTATTACATTTTCAACATTCCTTGTATATTCAAAAGTAGATAATGACATACTATCATAGTCTAATAATTTCGCTGTTTTGATTGATCGTGGATGAAATGTCCCTTTAGCTAAATTCCAATATCTGACTAACCACTGATTAACATCCGTGTCATTTCTAAATTTGTTTAAACATGTCTTCTCCAATATTTCACCTTCTTCATTCCACACTTCTTTAAATAATCTTTTGGTGTAAGAATAAGGAATATGAAAGTCATAAAATCCTGCAAATCTATTCCAAGGTAATGATAAAATATTTCTATAATTGTATACACCATATTTTGGAGAAAGCCACTTTAAAGGTTGTTTACCAAAAACTTGAAACAACTTGAAATGTTTATTAATATATGCATCATTAACAAAGGGTACTACAAATTTGCTTTTATGGTTAAGCGTTCTATTATTTAATATTGCTGAATCGCACGGCAATCCTTTTCTGAAAAAATCTTCTTTCTTCATTAAATTAATAATAAACATATCGTCATTAAAATATACAAATTGTTCGGATAAGTTTTTAATTCTATGGATATTAAGTTCAATCGTATGCGAACTAAATGTTGGGAGATATTCAGAAGGTATATAATCTTTATGATTAACAACTACAAGTTTTGGGTTATTAGTATTTAGCCACTCAGGTAAATGTCCCCAAGAGATAAAATAAATTTTATTAACCCAAGGAGTAAATTTTTCTACTCCCCTAAACCAATAACGAAGTAAATCCCAATCTCTAAAACGTGCAGAATTAAAATCTTGAGGATTATCTGAATAATTATTTCTTTCTTTTTGCCATAATATATCATTTCCATCAACCCAAGGAATTACAAAATCTATTTTTTGTTCCATTACTTTTCCCTCACAAAAATAAACTATTACATTACAGTCTATTGTAAATTATTTTTAATAGATTTAAATGTCTTTCTAATGAATAATCACTCTTTACGATTTCATAACTATTTAATCCATATGTTTGTAATTTTTCAGGATTTATTAATAGTTCGATTATAGCCTTTGCAAACCCAACAGTATCTCCCGGTTCCAATGTATAGCCGTTCTTTTCAAATTGAACTAACTTAGGAATCCCCCCAACATTAGTACTGACGATTGGCATACCATAACCCATCGCATCGAGAATAGACATAGGCATTCCTTCATTGTAGGAAGGTAAGAAAAAAATATCACTCTGTTTCAGTAACCTATCTTTATCTTCACCACGAACCCACCCAGGGAATAAAACATTCTTCTCAACTCCATACTTCTGCAATAACTCATTAATCAGTTCAACATCACCGGTACCGCCAAGTATAAATTTAACATCGGGTATTTGTTTTACAACCTTTTCAATCACAGCTGGAATATCATAGCAACCTTTACGTTTACCAATCTCCCCCAAAAATAATACTTGTTTATTTGGTTCTATATTAATTTTAGCCTCAATAGTTTCATCGTAGATGACGCTATAATTCTCTACAACACTAATAACTTCCTCTGAAACAATAAGTTTCAGCCTTTCTTTCCACTCATCCGATAATGCAATCAGTATCGAACACTTATTGTAAACCTTTTTAATTAGCTCTTTTTTCTTATCAGAAGCATTAAGATAAAACGGCTCGAACTCTGCACCGTGAATGTGATTAATAATCGGTTTCCTAGCCCAATATGCCATATAAATAAAAGGCATTTTCCGATAAAAACTAGCTCCAAAAGAAGAATGAATATGAATAAAATCAGGTTTGTTCAATAATAAGACCTTTATAAAATGAAGATATCCACATATTCCTTTAAAAAACTTCGTTAACTTCCCACCATCTTTGTAGGATTCTACGTACATCAAATTAAATTCTTTCTCTATTAATGAGCCATGATAACCATTAACTACAGCAGCTATTCCACCCTTAACCATCGAATTTGGAACAACCATACATATCTTTTTTTTATTTGAAGTCATCATTTCCCCCTAACCATCACATGCCAAATGAATTTTGTGTTTGTATACATGTATCTTTTTAAGAGTCTTTTTGGCTCTTGAATTAGTCTGTAAAACCACTCCAAGTTATTCTTCTGCATCCAATTTGGTGCCCGATTTATATTCCCAGCGAAATAATCAAAACCAGCTCCTACACCAATCATTAACCCATCAAGTTTACCTAAATGATCCGCCATCCATCTTTCTTGTTTAGGGGCACCAAGACCTATCCAAATAAAGTCTGGTTTAGTCTCGTTTATTTGTTTAATAATTAACATATCTTCATCATCCGTTAACGGTCTAAAAGGCGGGCTATACATTCCAGCAATTTGAATATCATGATTTTTCTTTAAAAGCTCTGTGTATACTTTCTTAAGAGTCTCTTCTGTGGAGCCATAAAAAAAATGGCGAAAACCCGCCTCTTCAGATCGTTCAAACAATTCTTCCATTAAATTAGGACCAGTCGTTCTAGACATATCCTTGTAGCCACGTTTTTTTCCAACTGTAGATAATGGACCACCATCAGGAATTGCCATTAACCCACCATTCTGAATATTACAATATTCTGCATCCTCAAAAGAACTAATAGTTGTATGAACATTAGAAACACAGATATAATCACCAGCTAAAAGGTTGCCAGATTCACTTTTTACATTTGTCTTCAGATACCTTAAAAGCCATTCCATATTGATTGCTGCTATATTTACACCTAATATATTACAAGAAGGGATTTTACTCTTATCTACTTTCCTAACAAATACTTCTTGAACCTTTACTTCACTCATGCTCATCCGTGTTTCTTCCACCTTTGACTAAAAAAATTTAAAATATTTTTTACTTCCACATATTTAGAAAGACTCGAAATAAATATGAAAAAAGAAACTTTCGTACCTTTTTCTTCATTTTAGAATCCATATATTCAATAAGTTCTGGAGTGTCCTAATACAGACTAAAGATTTCCTAATAACTTGCTAATAATCGTCCAACTATCTTTTTTCTATTTAATCAAACATCTTCTTTATACGATCTTCATTTTCAACTTTTTTCATATCATTAGTAACCATAATCTCTACTAGCTGCTCAAAAGAAGTTTTAGTCGGGTTCCACCCTAATAACGTTCTAGCTTTTGTAGGATCTCCTAATAATTGGTCAACTTCTGCTGGACGGAAAAATTTCGGATCAACTTCAACAATTACGTCGCCAGTTGCTTTATTGATACCTATTTCGTTAATTCCCGCCCCTTGCCACTCAACCTCGATTCCCGCATTTTTAAATGCTAATGTCGCAAATTCACGAACCGAATGCATTTCACCCGTAGCGATAACAAAATCTTCCGGTTTATCATGTTGAAGAATTAACCACATACATTCTACATAGTCCTTTGCGTAACCCCAATCACGTAAAGAATCTAAGTTACCTAACATTAACTTATCTTGTTTTCCTTGAGCAATACGTGCTGCTGCAAGCGAAATTTTCCGTGTTACGAATGTTTCACCACGACGCTCTGATTCGTGGTTAAATAAAATCCCATTAACGGCGAACATATTGTATGATTCACGGTAGTTTTTTGTAATCCAGAAACCATAGATTTTCGCTACTCCATAAGGTGAACGTGGATAAAAGGGTGTTGTTTCTTTTTGTGGTACCTCTTGTACTTTTCCATATAATTCAGAAGTAGAAGCTTGATATATTCTAGTAGATTCTGTTAAACCTAACATTCTAACTGCCTCTAAAATACGAAGTGTTCCAACCGCATCAACGTCTGCAGTGTACTCAGGTACATCAAATGAAACACGCACGTGTGATTGTGCAGCTAAGTTATAGATTTCATCTGGACGAATTTCGCTAATTAAACGAATTACATTTGATGTATCAGTTACGTCACCATAATGTAAGTTAAAGTTTTCATCAGTCATAAATGCATACTTTTCATCATTAAATAACTCTTCTAAACGCTCTTGGTTATAAGAGGAACTGCGACGGATAATTCCGTGTACTTCATACCCTTTTTCTAATAAAAATTCTGCTAAATAAGAACCATCTTGTCCAGTTACACCAGTTACTAAAGCTTTTTTCTTCATTGACATTTTTTCTATTCTCCTCGTTCACTTACTTCGTTAATTGAAATTGTGCTAAAAATGCTTCATATGCCTTAACTAATCCTTCATCTAATGAGGTTTTTGCCGTCCACCCTAAAGAATTAATTTTTGTTATATCGACTAATTTACGTGGTGTGCCGTCTGGTTTTGTTGTATCAAATACAATTTCCCCTTTAAAGTCCACTACCTTTTTAATTTTCGACGCCAGTTCACCAATTGAAATATCTTTTCCTACTCCAACGTTTACAATTTCATTTCCTTCATAATTATTCATTAGGAAAATACAAGCATCAGCTAAATCATCTGAATATAAGAATTCACGCAAAGGCGTACCTGTTCCCCATACTGTTACAGTTGGATCATTGCTTTCTTTTGCTTCATGAAATTTACGTAATAACGCTGGTAATACATGTGATGTATGCAGATCAAAATTATCATTCGGTCCGTACATATTTGTAGGCATCGCTGAAATATACTTTGTACCATATTGACGATTATATGATTCACACATTTTAATCCCTGCAATTTTTGCAACCGCATAGGCATCATTTGTTGGCTCTAATTCACCAGTTAATAGATACTCTTCCTTTAATGGCTGAGGTGCCATTTTCGGATATATACAAGTACTACCTAAGAATAATAGTTTTTTAACATCATTTTTATATGCCGCATCAATAACACTAGTTTGAATTAAAATATTGTCACGAATAAAATCTGCTGGGTATTCATTATTTGCAACAATTCCTCCAACTTTAGCAGCAGCTAGGAAAACATATTCAATTTTTTCTTCAGCGAAAAAATCTTCAACAGCTTTAAAATCACGTAAATCTAGCTCTTTACTTGTTCGATAAACTAGATTCGTATAGCCTTCTTCTTGTAATTTACGCAAAATAGCCGAACCTACTAACCCACGATGTCCTGCTATATATATTTTCGAATCTTTTTTCACTTTTCTCTCCCCTTATTAAAACGCGTTCTTAGAACCTAACAATACTCCAACTGTTTTTATAATGATCTGAATATCATAAATAATTGAACGATTAATTATATAGGTTAAATCCAATTGGACCATTTCATCAAAGCCAACACTATTTCGAGCACTAACCTGCCAAAGACCTGTACATCCCGGCGTAACTAGTAATCTCTGTTTATCGTAATCTGTGTATTCCGCTACTTCCCTTGGAAGTGGTGGTCTTGGCCCAACAAGTGACATGTCACCTAATAATACATTAAAGAACTGCGGTAGCTCGTCAATCGATGTTTTTCGAATAAACTTTCCAATCCACGTAATCCTTGGATCATCCTTCATTTTAAACATCGCCCCTGAAACTTCGTTATGTTGTAAAAGTTCTTTTAATCGCTCTTCTGCATCAGTTACCATTGAACGGAATTTGTACATCTTAAACTCTTTTCCATTTTTACCGACTCTAGCTTGATAAAAGAAAACCGGACCTTTTGGATCTTCTAATTTAATAATAATTGCTACTACAATAAAGACTGGTAATAATACTAAAAGACCCAAAAAAGCGCCTAATAAATCTATTAAGCGCTTAGTAAATAAATAAATCCTATTTTTTTCAACAGTTTCCTTCGATAAGAGTGGTCGCGAAGCATATTCTGATTGTTCAAATCTCATTGCTTTCAATCTGATCATCCATCCTTATTTAATATTTACTGTTAACATGTCATGTAAATACTCCAATAAATCATCTCTTAAATCTTCATGTTTTAAAGCAAACTCAATCGTCGTTTTAATAAACCCTAACTTTTCCCCAACGTCATGACGTTTTCCTTCGAAATCATATGCAAACACACGTTGAATTGAATTTAATTTTTGAATCGCATCCGTTAATTGAATTTCTCCACCTGCACCAATATTTTGTTCTTCTAAAAACTTAAAAATTTCAGGTGTAAAAACATAACGACCCATAATTGCTAAATTAGATGGAGCTGTACCAAGTGCTGGTTTTTCAACAAAGTTCTTTACTTCGTATCTTCTACCTTCTTGCATAATCGGTTCAACAATACCATATCGGTTTGTTTCTTCTTCCGGTACAGTTTGTACACCAATTACTGAAGAATATGTATTATCGTATTGATCAATTAACTGCTTTAAGCCCGGTGTTTCAGCTTCAACTATGTCATCACCAAGTAGTACCGCAAATGGTTCGTTACCGATAAAATTACGTGCGCACCATACTGCATGTCCTAATCCTTTTGGTTCTTTTTGTCGTATGTAATGAATGTCAATATTAGAAGGAGCTTTTACTTGTTCTAAAAGTGCAAATTTTTCTTTTTCTAATAAATTGTGTTCAAGCTCAAATGAAAAATCAAAATGATCTTCAATTGCACGTTTACCTTTACCTGTTACAATAATGATGTCTTCAATCCCTGATGCAATTGCTTCTTCAACGATATATTGGATTGTTGGCTTGTCTACGATTGGTAGCATTTCTTTCGGCATTGCCTTTGTTGCAGGTAAAAAACGTGTTCCTAATCCCGCAGCTGGTATAATTGCTTTTCTTACTTTCTTCATTTACTTAGTCCCTCCATCGCTTTCTTTCCCCAAAATAATAAAGTTTCTACTTCTATATTCATGTGAATAAATACACAAAAAGAAACTCTATTTTCCTTTATAAAAATATAATTTAGGGCATCCAACCCCACCTCACACTATACCTCTGACGACTGGCGTCTAAGCAGATAATTTTTTAAACTCTTATTTCCCTTGCTCTAATGCGTTTAGCCTGTTAAGTTTGAGTTCTTTCAAGAGGTCTATTTACATTTAGATTTACGGAAATCTAAGCCATTTTCATCTACCACAATATAGTCGAGTACCTCCATTAGTAACGGTAAGGAGATATCACCAATCGTTTATTAAATCCCTAGTAAACGACTAAAAATATTATGTTTTAATTTGAGAGGTTGTTCTGGATAAAGAATACTTCCATTTACAATTGCTTGAGCATTTTCTCTAAATAGGAATTCAGATTCTACTCCATATTTTTCTCGAATGATCTCATAAGCATCTATTAACTCAAAATTCCGAATTTTTGTATTGTGAGCATCTGATGCAATAGTATGTACCCAATTCGCCTCGATACATTTAAAGGTAAACTTCTGAATTTTTTTACCGAACTTACCTGTTATTGATGAAGCCGTTATTTGAGTTAATATACCTTTTTGGACATAGTCATAAAGGATATCAGGTTCGTTAATAAGAACTTTATTTCTTTCAGGATGTACAAGAATTGGTGTAATCCGATTTGCTTGCATTTCGTAAAATAACCTATTTGTGAAGTGCGGAATATGAGATGACGGAAGCTCGCATAGTAAATAGCGTCTTCCATCATTAATTGAAACAATTTGATTCAATTCAAAGTCTTGAATTAATTCCCCATATAGCCTTACTTCTTGTCCGGGTAAAATCGTTAAAGGTAGATCATGTTGTTTTAACACATGATTTAGCTCTTCTACTTTTTCTAATATCTTTTTTCTGTCTGTATTGTAACGTCCATTCTGATGATGAGGTGATGCAACTATTGTATGAATACCATTGTCCACGGCAGCTCGAGCCATATTAATACTGTCTTCCATAGTAATCGGACCGTCATCTAGGCCAGGTAAAATATGACAGTGAAGATCAATCATTTTTCGTTACCATAATAATCGTAATAACCGTCTTTATCCTGTTCCGCTCGATTTAATACCACACCTAGAATATTTGTGTTCACAAGTGTTAATAATTCTTTTGCTTTTTTAATTTTTTCTTTTGCCGTGTACCCTCTACGTACAACTAAAATAGTCCCATCACAAACTTGCGAAATGATTTGAGCATCAGTAACCGCTAATAAAGGAGGCGCATCAAAAAGAATTACGTCATATTGCTCATTCATTTGTGCAATCAAATTCTTCATTTTCTCTGAAGATAATAATTCCGATGGATTTGGTGGAATCGGTCCAGAAGTTAAAATTGATAGATTCTCAATTTGAGATTTTTGTATAAAATCTTTTAATGGCTTATCTTGTGCAATAGCAGTTGTTAATCCTTTAAAATTCTCCAACCTAAAATCAGAATGCAATTGCGGTTTACGTAAGTCCGCATCAATTAAAAGAACCTTTTTCCCTTGCTGAGCATAAGTCACAGCTAAATTAGCAATTGTCGTTGTTTTACCTTCAGATGGTTCAGATGATGTTACTAAGATTGACCTTATTTTTTTATCAATTGACGAAAATTGAATATTTGTACGAACCGTTCGATATTGTTCTGCAAATGGAGATTTAGGGTTTGTTAATGTAATAAGAAATCTTTTTAATGTTTCTTTAGCAGTCTTTTTAGACATGTTACGCACCCTTTCTCAGTTTAAATTTTTTAAGTTTAGGTGTAACATTTCCCTTTGAAACTTCAGAAATCACACCTAAAATCGGTAATTCTAATAACTCTTCAAGTTGTTTTTCTGTTTTTACTGTGTTATCTAAAAACTCAAGTAAGAACGCAATACCAACAGAAAGTATCAATCCAACGACAAAGCCAATCGCAACATTTAATTTCTTGTTAGGTTTAATTGGACTCGGATTGTCGCCTAACTCTGCTTTAGCTAAAACAGTTACATTGTTTACGCTCATAATTTTTTTAATTTTATCTTGGAACACACTTGCAATCGTATTCGTAATCGCTTGCGCTTGAGCTGGATCAGTATCTTGTACAGAAACAGTGAAGACTTGTGAGTTCGTTTCACTTGCAACAGTAATTTTATTAGTCAATTCTGCGGCCGAATAATTTAAGTTTAGTTGTTTAATAACTTCATCTAAAATGGCCTGACTCTTAATAATGACGTTGTATGTATTAATCAATTGAACATTTGTTTGCACCTGATTATTTTGATAAATCGAAGAATCCTTTGTTTCCTTTTGATTGACTAACAGTTGAGTTGATGATTGATAAATAGGTGTTAAAAATAAATAACTAACGACCCCCGCAACTAATGCCGCTAAAACTGTAATACTGATAATCATCGTAAGACGTTTTTTAATAACGCCGAATAATTCCTGTAAACTAATTGTTTCCTCCATCTTTTTACCTCCATTGAAAATGCTTTTACATTAATATTACTTTTCTATTATTACAATAATTTTTCATTCACAAAATTCAACCATGTCAGAAATTATATCACTACTAACCTATTTTTATAATAAAAACATTTATTTTTTATACATCTTTTAGATAAATCACAACCAGAAACCTACAGCTTATTAGTACAAAATACCTATTAATTCTACATTTATCTTTTAATTTTTTTAAAATTCGACAAAATAAAACCAAGAGGTATAACTGATTTTTTTATTAAATCACTTAATAATTATGTAATAAAATGAATTTATTTCTTAATTTATCCATATTAACTAATAATTGAATTAAATTAACATTTGTAACATTATTGTAACAAAAAGACCATAAATTCCCCTGTTCATCACGAAAAATGGAGAGATCCATTGAAATTTATATTTATTAGCCAGGTTTCTTTTACTCCCTCAGCAATACACAACAAAAATGTTACACATATTTTTTATTAAACCATATAAGTTACAAAGTCACTACTTACAATTTAATGATTATTTTCTGACAAACTTGTAAGTATTTACCTGTATCAGTTTCTTCTTCAATATCTTTTGCTGATGAATACACCGTCTGGATCATACTTCTGCGCAACAAAAACACTAATTTCACATGACAAAAGCACATTCTTAAACAAACTTACAAAAAAGTATAGCACATTTTATAAATTCTGTTATATAATAACTAATAACATAATACACTGTATTAATACAGAATCCAAAAAAAATATTTTAAAGGAGTGTTTGTTGATGAGTAGAGAAGAAAGAAAAAACATGATTCATTTTTTAGAATTAATGAAAGGTCTTTCTAAGGCTGAGCTTGTTTTTATGACGGATGCTGATCTTGAGCATATTTATAATTCCACTTACACATATTTGATACATCATTCCGAATAAATTGGCATTATACAATTAATCTCGATATCAAGAGACCTAAAAAGACTTAAATTTACTATAATCTAATTTAGGTCTTTTGATTATTGGGAAAATTCATTTCTTTTTATGGAAATCATTTACTAAGTATTCATAAAATCGTATTATTATTCGAATACTCTCCTGCTTTATTCGTATTTACCTGCTATTCCTATCTATAAGAGCCTGCTTTAACCCAAATTTAATGTTAAATTTTACTAAATTTCATATATTTTTATAGTATTTGGTTTAGGTTGGGAAAATTTTTTTAGCTAGTCAAAACACTCTAAACCCTTACTACATAAGGATTTTTTTAATGTTTTGATTAATACAAAATAAATAACACAACTTTTTTAAGTATATTTTCACTTAAAAAAATTGATATATTCATTTATTCGCCTGAATCTGTCAATATTTGTAATCTTTACTAGTAAAAAAAGAGGTAATTTTAGTCTAATTACCTGTAATTTATCATCAGATCTGTAATAGTTCTTTTTTAGATTTTAGTCTTATTTGAGGCGATTTAACCGTTTCTGTACTACTCTCTGTATCATTCAGAAAGAAGCACAATTCTTCACAATTAAGCCTCTCAACACAAAATCCCATGCATGCGCATGGGACTTTTTAATGTCATCCAAAACTAAGCGTTTCAAAACGGTAACCTTTTCCCTTAATCGTTTTAATATATTTAGGATAATTAGGGAATTCTTCAATCTTATTTCGTAAACTATGAATATAAATATCGATCAATCTTCTGTTTTTATAGACGCAAATTACGTCCATTAGCTCCTCTCTTGTTACGATGAAGTCAGCTTTTTTTACTAAAAATAGTAAAATTGCGTATTCTCTACCGTTTAATTCGATCCTCATTTTGTTTTTATAAACCTCTTCTCTATTTAAATAGAGAGAAATATCTCCAAAATGTAAAACTGTTTCTCGAATATCTTCCTTTTTTTCACTACAAATTCTGCGCATAACAGCTTTTATTCTTGCTGATAAGTCTCTTGGATGAATCGGATATTTTACATAATGATCCGCTCCAGCTTCAATACAGATTGCTGCTTCGTATGAATCGTAAGTTTCAACTAATAAGATAATCGGTATTTCTGTTATTCGTCTTATTCTCATTATTATTGGAATGAACTCGTCCAATACATTGCTTTTCATTAGAACTATGCACCCTTTTAAGAAGCCAAGGTGAATTTCTTCATTAAACTCTTCATATGGAAATGTGCTTATTTTCACCAAACCGAATTGATTACTTTGTTGAAGCACATTTTCAATCTCATTTTGATCTTGGATGATGACAATTTGCTCCACCGTATATCTCTCCCATTTTTACTGTGTATACGGTCATTTTAATAGGTTATTAACAAAAAAGGGGGACTTTCACTATACCTTTACAAATTCTTTACGTGGGGTTAAAAGCAGGTTAATCTTTGTGGGATATTGTAATACATATAATAGAAGAAACTAGTCAAAAACCTCAGATTCAACTGAGAACTTTAGCAACTATTTGAGTTGTAAATCATACTGAATTAGGTACATCTACTAACGTTTCTCCCCCAAATTTATATAAAAAAGAAGCTACGATTCATGTTTGAATCGTAGCTTCTTTTAATTAAATCTCAACTATCGTCTTCCTATTAACAATCCGATCCTTCAACTCTTCACAAAGCTCAATAACTCTCGGAGTTTTCTCATCATACTTCATATTCAACACATGATACAGCGTAATATCACGACATTTTAAGAAAGCAGGAATACGGCTATACCATACTTCGTCTAAAATATATTCTGTTTCGTACCCTTTTCTGAAAATCTCTAGCTGTCTTTTTGCAAAGCTAGATTTTTCCTCGAATGATGCTTTGCTTCCCCAAGCTGTGTAGTACAAGACGATTGCGATATCTGAAATAAAGTAATTATATTGTAGGTCATCGAAATCAAAGACTGTTATTTCACCTTTATCATTTACGAAGAAATTATGAAGATGTAGATCACTATGAATTAGTCCATAAGAATCCTTTTTTCTTTCATAGCTTTGAATTTCTTCGATTAGTTCTTTCGTATATACGCCAAGCTCTTCGTCTGCTACCATTTCATTTAAATAAGCTTCTTCATCCCAATGCTCTCGATTGGTGACAGGGTAATCAACTGTTAACGCGTGTAGCTTGCCGATTGTTTTACCCCATGTATACATTAGATCGTCATTCCATACAGCTGGGTTTGTTCGATCAACTAATTGACCGTCTGCCCACTCAAACATTGAAGCGAAGAAGCTTGTGCCATCGCTTGCATTTTGAACTTCTACCAGATTACCGTTTAGTGAAGTTAAAGAACCTGCTGCATTAGCACCGTTTTCTCTAGCATATTTTAAAAATTTCAGCTCTGCTTCAATTTCTTCTTTTGAGCGATGAGATGAGTGCGTTAATCGTAATATGCGATCCGTACCATCTGCTAGTTTGCCTTTAAAAAGATAATTCTCGAATTCTCCAACTGGTTTTGCTTCTACTGTTATGCCAAATTGTGACGCGGCATTTTTTAAAATTTCTTTCGTAAAAACTCTTTCAACAGCTTGTTCCATCTTTTAATCCCCCGAAACATAAAATGAATAACTAATTACTTATTTCTCATTTATCCAGGAATTTCCTGCAACTATTTTACTAAATATTTTTATTCATTCAAGTTTCGGAATTCATTTGGAGTCATGCCGACGATTTTTTTAAACACTTTTCGAAAGTATTTATCGTCTTGATAACCGATTTTACCTGCTATTTCATAGATTTTTAAATTCGGAAATTTTAGTAATTCTTTCGCTTTTTCGATTCGAATTGAAACAATATAATCCGAGATGTTTACACCATATATTTGTTTAAATTTACGAGATATATATTCACGGCTTAAGTAAAATTTCTCTGAAAACTCTTGAAGTGAAATCTCCTCAGCATAGTTTTGTTGGATATAATTTGCGATTGCTTCTATGCTATTAAGCTCTTGATTAGTCTGGTTTTTCTCTTGAATAATTGATTGTACTCTTTCCCTTTGTGTAGCTACATATTCACCTACTTCAAAATGTCCTTTCGCATTCCAAAATAATTCGATATTCACTCCCTCGATCGTTTGAAGTGAAAGCTTATTAATCCAGTGGTTAAAGAATATTAAAAACTCTTGATGCAATGAAAGTAATTGAGCAAACGGAAGATACTTTTGCTGGGTAATTCGTTTACTAAAAAGTTGAATGACTTCGTCGTAAATATAAATATCCTGCTTCTCTACCATTTGTTCAAATAAGTTAACAATTTCAACTAGATTAATCGGATTATATTCTTTTACATCTGTATAAGAATATACCGGTAAATCTCTCTTTTCTAAAATATTCATATGCTGTAGAACATTCACTACCTCTTCGTATCCAAATGGAATTGATTCGACTTCGAGCTTTCTACTAATTGCAAAGTGAAACGGGAACGGCACTACTGTTGATAAAATTTTAGCGATATGCTGAATATTGTCAGTTACTTCATCTCCCCAATAAAGTAAGCAGATTTCCTTTGATCCTTGTAAGTTTTGAAATGCAATTCCATCATTATGTTTTTGAAGTACTTCATTCACAATATTTAAAAGGGCAAAGTAACATAAATCTTCAGGCCAAATATCCCGGAAAGTTTCTAAATTTCGTAGTTTTAGTAAAGAAACATGCAAAGTTTTACCTTCTTCATATCCTAGTTGTATTAAGAAGTTTCGATTAAATTCTTTCCCTAAAATTGCATTCGTCAATTCCTTATCTCTGTAAACAGGTAAGACTTCCTGAAGCATACGAAAATCATTTAATGCTTCAATTCTTTCCTTTTCTTGTTCATTCCAATCTGATACTACTTTTAATAATGTTTCATTTAAGATATCTGGATCGATTGGTTTTAGTAAATAATCCGACGCACCAAACTGGATCGCTTCTCTCATATAATGATAGTCATCATATCCTGTTACTACAATTACTTTGCTTTTAATATTTTCTGTGTGAAGCCATTTTAGTAAACCTCGACCGTCTAACTCTGGCATCATTAAGTCGGTAAAAATAATGGTAGGTTGCTCTTTTTTAATTATTTCTTGAGCGATTGCTCCGTTTTCTGCTTCTAATATTTCTGTAACGCCAATTACATCCCAATTTGCAAGAAGTTTTACTCCTTCTCTTACGTGCTTTTCATCATCTATTAGTAGAACCTTCATGATTAATTTCCCCTTTAGCCATTTCAATCGGTATGATGATTGTTACAACAAAGTTTTCATACTTCACACTTTCTATTTTTAATTGTGCCTTTTTACCGTAATAAAATTGAATACGATCAGAAATATTTTTTAAACCGATACTTTCAGTAGTGTGTAAGCCATCGTCTGATAGCGACGCAGTGATTTTTTCTACTTCCTCTTTTGTTGCTCCTTCACCATTATCAGCTATTATAATTTTCAAGCTAAAATCTGGTTGTTTATGAACTGAAATATTTAATACACCAAGTATTTGCTTTTTTTCAAAGCCATGTTTAAAGAAATTTTCCACAATCGGCTGTAAAATCATTTTTGGCATTTTTACTTTGTTTAACCCTTCGTCCACTTCCAGGTTATAGACAAACTTGCCGTCATAGCGCTCATTTTGCAGCGATAAATAATCTTTTATATGATTTAATTCATCTTTAAGCGTTACAAAATCTTCATTATTCTTCATGCTATATCTCATGATTTTTGAAAGTGACATAATTAATCGATACACTTTAATCCCGTCATTTTTTAATGATAGTGTTCCGATTGATTGCAGGGCATTGTATAAAAAGTGCGGATTCACTTGCGACTGAAGTACTTTTAATTGATTCGTTTTGTTCTCGATTTGAAGCTTATACTCTTTTATATACAGATCGTTTAACGTATCGACCATTGAAGTAAAATGCTTCCCTAGTTGACCGAACTCATCATTCCCTAAACTATCGAATGAAACAGCTAGTTCACCTTTCTCAATTCGCTGCATATCTCGAATTAAGATGCGGATTGGTCTTGTAAATCTGAAGGAAACGATGATTGTTAAAATGATGACTAATAACACGGAAATGGCCCCTAAAGTAACTGTAATTTTCAGCAATTGAGTTGAATTATAATAAAGATTTTTATAAGGAATGCTTTTAATGACTGTCCATCGTTGATGATTGCTCATCATTTTGTCATACACATATACCCCACTAAAATCTTTATCCCTCCATTCAAAACTAGTTTCATCTGATTTTTCTGAGCTAATTTTCTTATACCATTTCGTGTCTAGCTTTTTCCCAATTAACTTCTTCTCAGATGAGTAAAGAACAACATTCCCATCACCTACAACGTAAAGATGTTCCTCTCCCTTTTTATAAATACGATCAAAAATTTCTTTAATTCTACTTAGCTCAATATCAATTGAAAGAAAACCTAACCATTGGTCAGAAGTAACATTGTTTAAAAAATAATGAAGTGAAACAACTTGCTTAGGTGGCGCGATTCGAAAATCAGATAAATTATTATAGTTTTGTGTCGGATGAGTAGGTTGAATATAGTATGAACCTCTCGTAAAACTTAAATTTCGATACGCGGGCATTTGATTGAAATTATTCATTTTCCCCCGACTACTCACTTTTGCATTGTATACAGTGTAATCATCCTTACCCTTTGTAAAATACAAATTCAGTTGCACGATTTCTCTTCTCGAAAAATATAGACCTAATAAACTACGTTGAATTTCAGTTGAATTTTGTTCAATATAAGTAGTAGCCCCGTTTTCTAAAACAGACAAAAAAGGTCTGTTACTGTAAATCGACAATGGAATACCGTAAATCTCATTGAAATAATTCAATAAATCATTCCCACTACGCTTCAGCAAATCATGATTTGTATCTACAAATTCCTTCGTAACCGTGTTTTTCGTATAAAAATAATTCGCTATAATCGATAATCCAAACGGAATGATCGTAGCGATTAATAATAATATAATAAGCTTACTTCTAATACTATTTTTCATGATAACATCCTTTGCGGAAACGTTTGCACTCTTTACTATTTAGTTTATCAGAAAGTTAAAAAATTAAATATAAAAACAGGAATAAAAACAGCGATAGTCAGACGACCACCGCTGTTTTTTGTTAAATAGAGTCATTCCACAAAACTCTTCTAAACTTTTCATCTATATGTTTAATCTGTTCTTCCATTTTTTGCTGATTTACTAAGTTGTGATACGCCGGATCAATAACTGCTACTATGCGTAATTTTAAATAATCTCTTATTGCAGTACCAGGATTTAACCCATTTATATATAGAAATTTCGGAATTACTAAAACAGATAACATCGTTTGATCTTGAATCGTCAGCAATTGTGCATTCATTCCTTTATGAAACACGCCTATTTTCATTCCCGAATGATAAAAATTCCGTATGACTGCATCTCTTTCATTCATCAAATTAGAAAAGTTTTGGTAAAGATCAGGATAGCTTGCTCTTAAATCATTTAAAAATACTTCAGAAGCAGATCCAGCTAAGATGATGTTTTGAAAGAAAATCGATACAAACTCATCTACGAATTCTGCATTTTCAACTGGATTTCCAATATCCGTTACGTTCTCTATGTAAGTGATGTAACGAGAAACTACTGCCTCAATCACTTCATCTTTGTTTGAAAAGTACTGATATAATTTCCCTCGGCTAATGCCCATCACCTTAGCAATTCCGTCCATTGTAAGTGATTTAAAGCCATTTTTTACAACTTCATCATTAATTTTACTAACCATCTGTGCTCGGCGTTCATTCTCTGATAACATTCATTTTCACCTCGTTTAACGATAGGTTAAGTATATCACAATGAACATACAGAGCAAAATGAACACTTTTAATTGATTTTGTTCATTTTGTATAATACAATACATTTGAATAGTAACATTATTGGAGGTATCTTTTATGACGAAAACTGTTTTAGTAACAGGCGGTACAGGTTTTGTAGGTGGATGGGCTATTCTTAAACTTTTAAAACAAGGATATAAAGTAAGAACAACAATAAGAAGCAAAGACAAAGAACAAGTCGTTATAAATACAATTTCAAACTATATCAAGGATACTGACCAATTATCCTTTTGCATAGCAGATTTGACAAATGACGAAGGCTGGAATGAAGCTGTTGAAGGCGTCGATTATGTATTCCATATCGCATCTCCATTAAGCATTGGCAATACTGACGACTTGGATTCCTATGTAGTTCCAGCCAGAGATGGAACGCTCCGTGTCCTTCGTGCATCTGTAAAATCTGGCGTTAAACGAGTCATCATGACCTCTTCACTAGCTGCAGCTACACCAGATATATCTAACCAAGATCAACAAGTTAATGAAACACTTTGGACAGATCCAAACGATAAAAATATAAATGCATATCGCGTCTCAAAAGTAATCGCTGAAAAAGCCGCTTGGGATTTCATGCGTGAACAAAACAGTGCAACCGAATTAACAACTATTCTTCCTGGGGCAATATTTGGTCCAATTCTTTCAGCTAATGTGCCAAGTTCAATTGAAGTGATTCAAAGAATAATCAAAGGAAATGGACCTGGTAACCCGAAAATTGGATTTGAGATTGTCGATGTACGTGATTTAGTTGACCTGCATATCCTAGCGATGACCGAGCCTAGTGCTGCTGGGGAAAGATATATTGCTAGTAGTGGCTATTTGTTGATGAACAATATTGCTAAGTTATTGAAGCATGAATTAGGTGAGGTTGGAAAAAACATCTCGACTAGAAGTATTCCAGATTTCGTGTTAAAAAGTGCTGCGAAGGTAAATCCTGCTTTTCGTGCATTGGTTCCTATGCTGGGCAGGAAGTTTCGCTATACTTCAGAGAAAGCTCGTGTTCAACTTGGGTGGAAGCCGCTGCCGGTTGAGGAGACTGTTTTGGATAGTGCTCGGAAGTTGATGGAGTTTAGGGTATTGTGATTTTGTGGTTGGAGCAGGCATGTGAGTTGGTGCATGTCTGTTTATTTGTGTTTGTGGAGTGAGAGAAGGGTTCGGGTGATTTGTGCATAAAGTTGGTAGTTTTCGTTCATATTGTTGGGAGTTCTGTGCATAAGTGCGGAGAATTGTTCATAAAGCGTTGAGTTTTGTGCATAAGCTGTATGCTCCTACATTGAGAGGCCATTACGCGTTGGAATACTACCCCGTTTGAGCCAAAAAATACGAACACAATATGTACTTTGTTGATAAAGTTGTGAACTTCGTTGATATAATGCCTATTTTTGTTGATATATTGCTCGTTTTTGTTGATAAATGCCCTATTTTTATTGATATATCGCTACGCTCCACTTTTCATACACCATTTTTGCTTAATGATCGCCAAAATCACGACTCAATCATTGCAAAGCTGGCTCTCCCCACCCGTTCATCCCCCAAAAATATAAAAAACCCACAAGGAAATTCCTTGTGGGCTATCGAGGTATTTTAGGGAAGCCTCAATTTATTATTTTTTTAATTTCATCCAAGAATCTTCAAGAGATTTTAACATTTCTTGAGAAGATTTTTGTTTTCCAACGTAAGCTTGCATTGCTGCACCAAACTCGTTAGTAGCTCCGTCTGGATATTTGAACCAGTTCCAAGATAATGTTTTGCCTTCGTTTGAGTATTTTAATAGATCGTCAGCGATAGGTCCTAAGTTTTTACCTTGAATTGTTTTTAAAGCTGGGATGAATTTGAATTTCTCAACAATGTATTTTTTACCAGTGTCAGAAGTAACCATCCATTCTAGGAATTTTTTAGCTGCTTCTTTGTTTTTAGAGTTTTTGTTAACTACCCAGTTATTTGGTACACCCATTGGTAATTTGTCCATTGCTTCTTTGTCATCGTTGATTGGAATTGGTAATACGCCTAAGTTCATGTTCGGAGTAATTCCATCAAGCATACCTTGGATCCAGTTACCTTGTTGGATCATAGCAGCTTTACCTTGAGCAAAGTTTGTAACTTGAGTGTTGTAATCAGTTGTTAAAGGATTTTTGTTACCGTATTTAACTGTTAGATCAAATAGTTTCATAAACTCTTTGAATTTTTCGTTGTCTTGAATTTTTACTTTACCTGAATTCACATCCGCCATGAATTTATCTGGATCTTGTTGTTGAGCAAAAGGAATATTTAATAAATGAATTCCTAGAATCCACCACTCACCGTAACCGATTGAGAAAGGAGTGATGCCTGCTTTTTTAAGCTTTTCAGCTGCTGCAGTTAATTCGCTTAAAGTTTTTGGTGGCTCAGTAATACCAGCTTTTGCGAATAAGTCTTTATTGTAAATAAAGCCATAACCTTCAGTATTCATAGGCATACCATAAAGTTTGCCATCGATTGTCATTGGTTTTTCAGTACCTGGATATAAATCTTTTACCCATGATTGGTCAGAAAGATCTTCTAATTTATCTTTCCATGTAACTGCTTCTTGGAATCCACCATTGTTGAAGATATCAGGCTCGTTACCTGAAGCAAATTGTGCTTTTAATGCAGCACCGTAGTCAGCACCGCCACCAACAGTTTGAATTTTAACTGTTACGTTTGGATTTTCTTTATGATAATCCTTCGCCATTTGTTCTAAATCTTTTGCAATCTCAGCTTTAAACTGGAATACGTTTAATGTTACTTTTTTATCCTTTGAATCATTTGAACCTTTGTCTGAAGATCCTCCAGAACATGCAGAGAATAACATCACTGAAGTTGTTAATGCTGCTGCAACCTTTAGCATCTTTTTCATCCTAAAAACCCCCGTCTCAATATTCTTTATTTTGAATACGCTTTCATTATACATTTAAAAATTCTTAACTAAGGATAGCCTATATTGACATGATGGGTGGAATATATTGATAGCTTCCACCCAATCACGTTATTTAATTGAACCGCTCGTAATTCCTTTAATGATATGTTTCTGTGCTGCAAAGTAGAAAAGTAGTAATGGAGTGATCCCTAAAACAAGTCCAGATAATGCTAAGTTCCATTGTTTTGTATATGCTCCAAAGAAATAGAATGTAGCAAGCGGAATCGTTCTTAACTCCATATCTCGTAAAACAAGTGATGGTAATAAGAAGTCATTCCAAATCCATAACGTATTTAAAATCACAATTGTAACCGTAATTGGTTTTAATAGAGGAAACACAACTCTCCAGAAAACCATCGCCGGTGAACATCCATCAATAATTGCCGCTTCTTCTAACTCAATCGGAATCGTTTTAATAAATCCATGATAAAGGAAGATTGATAAAGCTGAACCAAAGCCTAAATACATGATTATTAATCCCCAGTGACTATTCATTAAATGAAGAGTACTTCCAACCTTCACTAATGGAATCATAATTGATTGGAACGGAATAACCATTGTTGCTACAAAGATAAAGAAAATGACATTTGAAATCTTACTTTTCGAACGAACTAATTTATAAGCTGCCATCGAACAGAAAAAGACGATTACAACATTACTAATAACTGTCACGATTAAAGAATTCATCAGCGCTTTCCAAAAATCCATTACTTCAATTGCTTGTTTATAGTTTGTAAAATCTAAGCTTTTTGGAAGCGAAGATGTATTTTGCAAAATATCAGCAAATGATTTAAACGAGTTTCCTAATACATAATAGAAAGGAACTAAGAAGATGAGAGCAAGTATGATTGCCGCTACTTCTAATATAAAAGTTAGGCTAGTATATCGTTCTTTTAGCATTATGCCTCAACCTCCTTCTTCTTCGTAAGGTAAACTTGAATCACCGAAATTAACGCAACGACTACGAAGAATACAATCGCTTTCGCTTCACCTAATCCATAACGGTTATTAACAAAAGCCTCAGTGTAAATATTTAATGCCAACATTTCCGTAGACTTAAACGGTCCACCATTTGTTAACGAAAGGTTTGTATCAAACACTTTAAACGACCATGAAATAGTTAAAAATAAACAAACTGTTACAGCTGGTGCTACCATTGGAATAACAATTTTACGTAACACCTGGAATTTATTCGCACCATCAATTTGAGCTGCTTCAATTAATTCCTGTGGCACACCTTGCAGTGCCGCTACATAAATAACCATTATGTAACCTGCACCTTGCCAAACCGCCACGATTACAATCGCCCAAAACGCACCCTTTTCTTCTCCTAAAAGTGCTCTTTGTAAAAAGTCTGAATGTAATAACTGTCCAACCGAAATTAAACCTTTATTAAAAATGAACTGCCAAATGAATCCTAATAATAAACCACCAATCAAGTTTGGTAGGAAAAATATCGTTCTTAAAATATTTCTTGTTTTCAAGGCTTGAGTTACAATCAACGCTAAACTAAAACCAATGACATTGGTCAAAATCACCGCGAAGAATGTATATTTACCAGTTAAAAGAAATGAATGAATAAAATCTTTGTCCTGTGTAAAAATGTATTTATAATTTTCAAGTCCGACCCACTTCGCAGAATCCGCTACCCCATCCCACTCAGTAAACGAATAGAAAAACCCTATTAAAAATGGCGTTAACACGATCGCTGCAAATACAATACCTACTGGTCCTACAAACGTAAGATAATTTGAAAAATCTCTTAATTTTTTAGATGACTTCTTTGTCTTGGCATCTGATAAATTTGAATCAATCACTTTTTTCGTTTCAATCATCTGTAACACCTCCACTATCATCATAAAATACCTCTCCACTTGTGAAAACGTATTCATTTGAACAGTAGGGTGGAATATATTGACTAGATTGTTCTGATGAATGGTATTTGGTGAAAATCATGATTAATTATCGGCTTCTTCGTATGACAATATTGGACAAAAGGAGGTTATCCAAATGAACCTTATTAAATTTTTCTTTATAAATTTAATGCTATACAGCGTTATATTCCGAACTGCTACTTACTCAAACAGATATATCAGCAAACCATATACTCTTATAGATTTAGTAACGCTAATCATTAGTTTAGTAATATATTATATAGTTTTTACTTCCTTCAATAAGGTAAAAAAAGCTATAAAAACTAGTCGCTATGAAGTTTTAATTAATCTTTATATTAGTTATTCTTACTGCTGCAATTACTACAGGTGCTTTAACTGGGGACATGAAGTTTTAATCTTTCAAACAAGGAGTCGATAACCATCGGCTCCTTGTTTTTAATTAAAGGTTTATTAAAAAAACTGTGGAATTAAATTATTAGCGCTGATAAATTTTGGAGGAATTTATGATTTCGAAAAAGAGCATTTATGTATATTTGCTATACTCATTTTCATTTGCAATATCGTATTTTTTAATTAGAGTCTTCCTATTTCATGCCGAAACTAACTCAGCATTAGCCGGTTCTATTGGTGGCGGTTTTGTAGGGTTTTTAGTGTCTATTATACTGGCTAAACCGATTGAAAAATGATTTTCTGGCTAATCCGGAGATTGAGTTTGAGCGTAAAACATTCAAAAAAAGGGAGAAAATATGAAAGGTTTATTCAACAAAAAATGGCTACTAATTAGTTTCATCGGATTGGTGCTCCTCGCAAGCATCATCTGGTATGCGGTCGTCCCAATTCGTTTCGAACAGGTGTTACCAACTAACAAAACCATCGAGGAAATAGATTTTATGGAGTACATTGATGGAATGAACATGAGTTCTTACAACAACAAGTTCAAACAAAAAAATGAGATTAAATCGATCATCGACGTATTAAAAAAAACAAACTATCGAAGAGTGATTTGGCATAAAAAAACCGATCTCACCGATAAGTATCTTGATTTTGCTCTATTATACAAAAAAGAGTATCACATATTCGGCTTAAGCGAAAAAGGGTACCTCACCGTTGATGAAAAGACGTACAAAGTAACTAAACAGCCTCAAGAACTCTTTCACGAACTACTAAAAATCATGGCAATAAAAAAAGAATAAACAAATATCAGAGTACGAAAATATAAAATTTATAAAAAGAATTTACGGTTATACACTGGAGTGATTAAGGAATATGTACATTTTAAAAATTGCGATTCTACTAGGCATAGCTTCTATAGGTATATTTTCCGAGTGGCTTTTGAGAAGAAAACTTGACGTTAATGGAAAGATGTTTACATATTCAACTGTAAATAACTTTCATAAAATGGTAAATCGTCTCCTTTTACTTTTCAGCTTTATAATCTCTCTCTTAGTCGATTTTAAAGAGATTAAATTCATATCTTTCATTAATGTATGGTTCTTTTATTTAATTATCCAAACTTTTTTTCAAACATACATGCAATGGAAATATCAAAAGGGAAAGAAGGAATACATAATAAGCTTAGCGTTTTTTCCATGCATTTTAATAACTTTTATATCACTAAAACTGTTATTAAACTAATTCGTTCCATTCGTTCCATATCCAATTGGGAGCTACTTTCTGGTATTTTGATGGTATAAGAATGACCAATGGAAGAAGACTATAAAATCGAAAGCATTATTTTTCGATTTGCTCTAGTCGATCAATATGGAAAGGATGATTAAAAAATGGACATAGATGTTCCTAATGATGATGACATTGAAATGCAAGAAAAAGTGGAACTAAGCGGTAGTCTTGATAAAGTAACGGAACATCAAGTTTGGGGCGCACAAGGCTTCATGGATATTCCAACTCCAGGTAAGGATTATAGAAGAAGATATTTGGGTAATCGATATCAATGATTTGATGTATGCTTTATTTCATCTGGGCTACTTCGGTGGTCCTTTTTTTATTGAATTAAGTGGTCGGTGCTATTTAAAATTAACAGAGACTAAAAAAGAATCCCCCATAGAGATTCAGAATCACTAAATTCTCTTACTGATAAGATTATTGTAGATTTTGAAAAAGAAAGTTAAACCTCATTAAAGGGTTTCCATAATTAGACGACAAAAAACCGCCTTTTTCAAGACGGTTCATCTCCACTCTATAAGTATCCCTTACTCTTTCGGATTTCCACCAAATCGATTCTCTCCCTCTTCACTATCCAAACAGAAGAAAACCAAAAGAATTATCGTACCAATAAACGGAATCAAACAAAGTAACAGCCACCAACCGCTCTTACCAGAATCATGTAATCTACGTGCTCCTACCGCTAAGTTTGGTAACAGAGTTAAAAGACCATAAATTCCAGTTAAAACATTATCTATACCGGCAATGCTCTGTAAAATTGAAAGTATAATAGTGATAATGGCACTAAACAGGATGAACATCCAATATTCGGTTCTTCTAGCTCTTCCATTGAATACTGCGTAATTCTTTAATACTTTTAAATACCATTCCAAGAAAGATCCCTCCTAAGAAGTAAATATGGTACATTTAAGTCTATTCCTGGCATGCCTTTAACATTATTAATTTTTAATAATTGGACAATCTATTTTGAATTAACACAAAAAACCACCTAAATATTAGGCGGTAAGTAGTAGCTTTAGATTAACTCGGAGCTTGTGTTAAATGGCTTTAGGAACACTTTATACAAATAATGCAAAATTTGTTGAGGAATTCTAAAAAATATTACTGTATAATTACCTCGTAACTAAGCATTTTTGGAGAGATTTATTTTGAAGCCAATTTTCATTAAATTTTTACTGTTAATATTTTCACTTATGTTTATTTTTAGGTTTACTTTTTTTCCAGTCGCTTCTTTAGGAATAGGTGTTTCTAAAGGTGGATTAAATTTAATTCCATTAATCAACCTGTTTAATGCGTTTGGTTTTAAACAATTTATCGTTAATGTTTTTGGAAATATCCTGTTATTTGTGCCATTTGGGTTTATTTTAACGACCATCAAGCGCTCAAAAAAAGTGATAATAGTTGGCTTATTTTTATCGGTAAGTATAGAAGTTGTCCAATATCTTATGTCCTTTAGATGGTCAGATATAGATGATGTTATATTAAATTCTTTAGGAACATACATCGGGTATAAGATTGCGATGATCCTTGGAACAGAAATCAAGAAACAACGTTCGAATACATAATTGAAAGAACCTGCATCCTTTATTTGATACAGGTTTTTTTGTTATTCTTTGTACTCAAAACTTCTTGTTGGAACTGGTCCAAATCGATTTTCATGGTCTTCACTTTTAAAACAAGCCATTATTAATAAAATGATTTGTCCGATAATCGGAATTAAACTAATTAAATACCACCAACCACTTCTACCTATATCGTGTAATCTGCGAACCCCGACTGCTATTAATGGTATTAAAGTTAGCAAACCGTATATTCCTGCAAACATTTCATTAGTATTTGCAAAGTCGTCTACTAACGTAAATAAAAAAGTAATAATTGCATTAATCAACATGAACATCCAGTATTCAGTTCGGCTCGCTCGACCATGAAACCCTATGTAGTTCTTTAACACTTTTATATACCAATGCACAACTTATCTCTCCTAAGAACAAAAGTAGTGTATATTTCTTTTTATTATTCCCTGAAAAAAATCAAATCACGTATTTTATTTAAAAAATATGTAGTTTATTAATGAAAATTGAAAAATACCAACAAGTTTAAGCGATTTATCAACGTGATCTGGAATATATCAACGAGCTTGAGCAATATATCAACGAACTTTAGCGATTTATCAACGGAGTTCACAGGTTTATCAATATTGTTCACTTAGTGTTCGCCTTTCAGCTACTTTCTGCATAAAAACCAAAAAAAGGAGAAGTCCAAAACCTCGGACTCCCCCCATAAAACTTATTTATTCACATGTGTCAACGTAGCACCATAAGGAGTTACATCGAAAAAGTCTCCGTAACCAACAACAGTTCCACTTCCGTTAGCAATGACTGATTTTCTAGATTTCCATGTATCTCTCCATTGTTGGTTTACGTCTGCAGCGCGGCGGTTGACGATAATGTTCATTTTTTTCGTTTCAATTTGTTCTTTTGTTAGATTTTTTGTATCTATTTTTTTAAAGTCATCAAGGATTAGGTTTTTCGTTTTATCTGATATTGCACCACTTTGTACGAAGATATCAAACATTAGTGCGTATCCTCTTTTTGTCCATAATCCGAATGTTTGGTAATACTTTTCAGCTTGGTCAAAATACCATTTTGAAGCGTTAATTTGTTCATCGATACATTCTTTACTTGTTCCAAGGTTTTTAAAATATGTCTTCCAAGGCTCTACAACTTGGTATTTATCTTTAGGATCCGTAATTGAATCTCCCCAAGCTACTTGTTCTTTTGTCGTTTTATTCATGATGACATCTTTAAACGTATTATAAGAATCCGTATCTCCATTAAACGCTTTTAAAACGACGTCATTATGATTGTTAAACATATTTTTCATAATTGGTTGTATAGTGTTTGTTCCGAAATTTTCTTGAAGTGCACCAAATGATAAACCTTGTCCATCAAAATTACCGCTCGTTGTACCAAAAGCATCGGCTTCAGATGATGATGTTTCATACCAAGAAGTGATTCCTAGTGCCATCTTTTTAACCGATTCGCTTGCTGGAAGCTTTACTGGGCTAATCGTTTGAGTAGCTGGCTTCTTTGGAGCAACTTTCGCTTTTACTGGAATATATAATTTTTGACCAATTCTAATTGAATTTGATTTTAATTTATTTTGTTTTTTAAGTTCCGTAACGGTTGTTTTATATGATTTTGAAATTTTATAAAGCGTGTCCCCTTTTTTTACTTTATAAGTAACAGAAGCAGCATTCGCTGGCCCGACTACAGTTCCTAAAGAAAACACGATCGCAGTTGATAAAATTACATTTTTAATTGATTTTTTCATGTTAGATTACTCTCCCTTACTATTAATCTATTTATCTAGGTTAAACTCAGGATTTCATTTATTTGATTTATGCAGCTCGACAATTACTATATCAAAATAATTGTATATATTCATCGTACAAATTCTTCCATTCCAAAATCAACCAAAAAATAAAGACAAATCTTATTCGGAAATTATTCCAAAATAAGATTTGTCTTTGATTTATTATTTCTTTAACTTATCCCAACTATCCTGAATCGATTGCAGTAATTGTTTTGCATTTTTTTGTCCGCCAACATAAGCTTGCATAGAAGCACCAAATTCATTTGTTGCTCCGTCTGGATACTTAAACCAGTTCCATGAAAGTACTTTTCCATCTGATGAGTACTTTTGAATATCATCAGCTATTGGTCCTAAGCCTTTTCCTTGAATTGATTTAATTGCAGGGATGAATTTAAACTTTTCAACGATATATTTTTTCCCTGTATCAGAAGTAACCATCCAGTTTAAAAACTTCTTAGCTTCTTCTTTGTTTTTTGAATTTTTATTAACTACCCAGTTATTTGGTACGCCGACTGGGATTTTGTCCATTGCGTCTTGATCATCATTAATTGGCATTGGTAAAAGTCCAAGTTTCATATTAGGAGTAATGCCATCAATCATCCCTTGTGTCCAGTTACCTTGTTGCATCATTGCTATTTTTCCAGAAGCAAAGTTTGTCACTTGTGTATTATAATCTGTTGTTAATGGATTTTTATTTCCATATTTAATCGTTAAATCAAATAATTTGATAAACTCCTTAAACTTATCATTATCAGGAATTTTTGCTTTGCCCGAATTTAAGTCAGCGATAAATTTATCTGGATCAGGCTGCTGTGCAAATGGAATATTTAATAAATGTATACCTAAAATCCACCACTCACCATAACCAACAGAAAATGGTGTGATTCCAGCGTCTTTTAGCTTTTTAGCTGTCGCTTCTAACTCAGTTAACGTTTTCGGTAATTGGGTAATTCCTGCTTTATCAAATAAATCTTTGTTATAAATGAAGCCATATCCTTCAGTATTCATCGGCATACCTAATAATTTTCCGTCAACAGTCATCGGTTTTTCTGTTTCTGGATATAAATCTGGCACCCAAGATTGATCAGATAAATCCTCGAGTTTGTCCTTCCAAGTAATGGCTTCTTGGTAACCACCGTTATTGAAAATATCCGGTTCGTTTCCTGATGCAAATTGAGCTTTTAACGCTGCTCCATAATCGGCACCTCCACCTACTGTTTGAACTTTTACAGTTACATTTTTATTTTCTTTCTGATACTCATTCGCTAAAGCTTCAAGATCTTTAGCAATCTCAGCTTTAAACTGAAATATATTTAATGTTACTTTTTCGCCTGCTCCTGACTTTTTCTCTTCTTTTTTATTACTATTACATCCTGAAAATAACAACATACTCGTTGATAAAACAGCAATTGATTTAAATAATTTATTTTTCATTTTATCCTCCTACTTTATTGAACCACTAGTGATTCCTCTAATAATTTGTTTTTGTGCCGCAAAGAAGAAGATCAATAATGGCAAAATACCTAAAACTAGTCCAGCAAGTGCTAAATTCCATTGTTTCGTATATGCGCCAAAGAAATAAAATGTAGCGAGTGGTATCGTGCGTAGCTCTTCATCTCGCAACACAAGTGATGGTAGCAAGAAATCATTCCATATCCATAAAGTATTTAAAATAACAATTGTGACGGTAATTGGTTTTAGTAAAGGGAATACAACCTTCCAAAAAACCATAAACGGAGTACAGCCATCAATAATTGCCGCTTCTTCTAGTTCAATTGGAATACCTTTTATAAAACCGTGATAAAGGAAAATAGAAAGTGCAGATCCAAATGCTAAATACATAACAACAAGTCCATAATGACTATTCATTAAATGAAATATAGACCCAACTTTTACAAGTGGAATCATGATTGATTGGAATGGAATGACCATTGTTGCTACAAAAATGAAGAAAATAATCGTAGAAATTTTATGTCTTGTACGAACGAGTTTATAAGCTGCCATCGAACAAAATAAAACAATCACGACATTACTAGCAACCGTAACAATTAATGAATTTAAAAGTGCTCTCCAAAAGTCCATAACGACAATGGCTTGAGAGTAATTCGTGAAATCCAAAGATTTTGGGAGTGAAGATGTGTTTTGTAAAATATCTGCAAATGATTTAAACGAATTTCCTAATACATAGTAAAAAGGAATTAGAAAAAGAATCGCTAAAATAATTCCAAATAACTCAAGCAAAAATGATAATCCAGTATATCGCTCGTTTTCCACTAAGCTTCAACCTCCCTCTTCTTAGTGATATACACTTGGAGAATTGAAATAGCTGCAACAACAATGAAGAAAATAATTGCCTTTGCTTCTCCTAATCCGTAACGATTATTTACAAATGCTTCTGTGTAAATATTTAGCGCTAGCATTTCTGTTGATTTAAATGGTCCACCACCAGTAAGTGATAAATTTTGATCAAATACTTTAAATGACCATGAAATAGTTAAAAATAAACAAACCGTTACAGCCGGTGCTACCATCGGAATAATGATTTTTCTTAATGTTGTAAAACGATCCGCACCGTCCACTTGAGCCGCTTCAATCAATTCCTGAGGTACGCCTTGGAGCGCTGCCACATAGATAATCATGATATAGCCCGCACCTTGCCAAATTGCTACGATAATAATTGCCCAAAAAGCCCCATTTGCAGTGCCTAACATTGATTGCATCAAAGAATCCATGCCTAACGCTGCCCCTAATGAAGTTAGACCTTTATTAAAAATAAATTGCCATATAAAACCGAGTAGCAACCCACCGATTAAATTAGGTAAGAAAAAAATCGTTCGAAGTATATTTCTTGTTTTAAGCCCCTTTGTAACTAACAGCGCTAAGCCAAAACCAATCAAATTTGTTAAAATAACGGTGAAAAGCGTATACTTTGCAGTAATAATAAAAGACTGCTTAAAATCCGAATCTTGCGTAAATATGTACTTATAATTATCAAAACCAACATAATGAATATTTCCAACTACTCCATTCCAATTCGTAAAAGAATAATACAAGCCCATCAAAAATGGAGTTAGTACTAACGCTGCAAAAACAAGAAAAGCTGGCCCAACAAACACGATAAAACTTCCAGTATTTCGCCGTTTTTTCCGATTGGAAACCTTAAAATCAGTAGCATCATCTACTACCGATTCAATTTCATTGTTCATTGTCTTATCAAACTTTGACAACTATGTACCTCCCTTCAACTAAAAAAAAGCAACTCCACTTTATTATTTAAAAGTGGAGTTGCTTTTATTCAAGAAGCACTCTTCATATGAGAACTGCGTTGTTCCTTTTGATAATTAACAATAATAATCCCTGAAGTGACCATCATTAACCCAATAAATACAAGATACGATAAAACTTCATTAAGCATGATTGATGATAAAATCACCCCAAAAACAGGCACTAAAAATAAATACATCGATACTTTCCCAACTTGATTATATTTCATGACATTATTCCAAAGTATAAATCCTACAGCTGATAACAACGATAAATAAACTAACATACCAAACGTTCTTAAATCAAATTGGAACGGGAAAAAACCTGCCGTAAATCCCCCGATTAATAACAAACCAACAGAACCAATCATCATCTGATACGCTGTTAAATAAGCAACATCCACTTTCTTTGCAGCTTCCTTAGCAAGCACATTGCCATACCCACCAAAAGCCATCGCAAACAATAACAAAATCTCGCCAATCCCTAAATGTAAAGAAAGAGTCCCTTTCGTTAAATTAACAATAATAACCCCAATGAACCCAACCGCTACACCAACAATCTTACGCAAATTTAACCGATCATTCTTATACATAAAATGCGCAGCCAAAAGCTGAAAAAACGAAGTAGTCCCAGCAATAATCGAACCCTGAACCCCCGTCGAAAAACTCAACCCTATATAAAACAGCACATACTGTAAAAAAGTCTGAAACATCCCTACTTTTCCCACAACAAAAAAAGTATCTCGCCTAAAAGCTAACTTTCTTCCTATTAAAGTAAAAATGACCAAAATCAACAAAGAAGCCAAAAAGAAACGATAACCAGCAAAAATCATCTGCTTCCAAATCTCATTCTTCCCAATATGCAAATGCGCATAACTCAACTTAATAAACGGAAATGCACTCCCCCACAAAAAAGTCGTAACAACCGCCGACCCAATCACTCCCAAAGGATGCGTAAAAAATCTCTTAGCTGACATTGCTTCCCTCCATATGCCTTTTCTCTCTATAAATACAGTCTATTCTATCATTTATTTGGGGATTCTATCTATTTGTTTTTTAGTTTTGAGGGTGTGGATAGGGTGGATTGGGGTTTTGTTAATGGAATTGGGCATTCTTTCGACGAATAAAGGTGTATATCAACGGAGGAAAGCACTATATCAACAAAAAAGGCAATATATCAACAAAAAAAAGCGTATATCAACAAAAAACTGTACTTTATCACCAAAGTTCACAGCTTTATCAATAAAAGACACAATCTGTTCGCATTTTACAATTTAATCATCAAATTGAAATAGGTATTTTGAGCTTTTATTAAGTCCAATTCTGGCCAAATTAAGCGACTTTAACAAATACGATGCACTCGATCCTGAGGACAGCTGCAAAAAATCTCTACATTCACAATTCGTAATAAAATGGCTAATTAGATAGCCGTAATCATAGATAGCTTGAATGTGCGCATCTTTTGATTGATGGGAACACTTACAATGCCAACTACCATGTCCTCGCTTCATAATATTAACGGTACAATTCGGGCAAAACACGCCTTTAATAATCTCATTTTTATTAATATTATATTTTTCTAACACATCAAAATTTAATGTAGTATGGTTTTTTAATATAGTCTTTGTAATTCTTCTTAATTGATTTGGTGAAATTATATGATTAGTTTTGATTTCATTAAGCTTTTGAATTTTTAAAGGTAGTTGTTCTTTGTGAAATACATTTTCAAGGACTTGAGAGTTGCGAAGAGTGGTTTTTATTACAGATGAAGAATTGCTGATGATGATAAATGAGTAGATAGGAGGGATTGCTTGTTTATGTTTATCAAAGAATGCCCTCAGTTGCACCTGGTGACGATCAACTTGTAAAATCGGATTAGGAAAACTTTCTTCATTCTCCCCAATAACTCTAATAAATTGATTAAAGTCTCTCTCAAACATAAGATTTCCCAACATGTTTTTAACCTCTAATATAAGTAGATATTTGCTTGTAATTATTAAAGTATCAATCTGAAAGAAATGATTGTCCTCATTTTTCACTCTAATATTATGGAGGATATTATATTCCTTTTTTGGAAGTAAGTCTAAATAATAATCAATCTTCTTCTCCCCGTTATATCCTGCTTTGAACTTCATAAAATCACTTTCAATTATTGGACGCATTGAATGCTCTTTTGGCAATCTCCGCAAAAGCGCCTCCAATTTTAATAACATCGTAGGGATTTTTCTTTCTTTAACTATCAAAAATGGCCACTCCTTTTCTTATTACTATTAATACTACCTATTATCTAACGAAATGAAGCATATAACTGTCTGGATATGTGACCATTTTATGTATATCAACAAAACTCTGACTATATCAATAAAAATCAGTACTATATCAACAAAACCCCCCCATATATCAACAAAAATCACAGCTTTATCAATAAAAGACACAATCTGTTCGCCCCGCCACCTCACACCCCAAATCAAAAACATTAAAATTTTTTTAATCCAATAAGCAAATTTTTTCATCACAATTAAACTAATGTGTTAATATATAGTTAATAAGAATAATTTTAAATAAGTAAATAAACAACTTAGAGATTAAATAAATAGTAAGTCTTATAAAATGTACGCTGCTGTCCTAGGACGGCAGCTTTCGTCGTTTTATAAGGGTAGTGAATTTGATTATTTTTCTCAATTGATAATATGAAAGGGGTATTTATTATGGAGGCAAGTCCAAAAGTTTCAACGATTCATACTACATATGAGGCCGAGCATGTAGAGTCTTCAACGTTTCTTTCAAAGCATGGTGAGTTAATTGCTGCTTTAGTTTCTGGTGCTTTAATTCTAGTTGCTTCATTCGGAACAAAAGAACATTCGATGATGTCGATTATATTATATGTTTTAGCTTTTTGTATTGGTGGGTACGCGAAAGCTAAGGAAGGTATTGAGGATACGATTGCTGAAAAGGAATTAAACGTAGAAATGTTAATGATCATTGCTGCTGTTGGTTCGGCTGCAATTGGTTATTGGACTGAGGGTGCCGTTCTGATTTTCATTTTTGCTTTAAGTGGCGCGCTTGAGACTTATACGTTAAATAAGACAAATAAAGAGATTTCTTCTTTGTTGTCGCTTCAGCCGCAAACGGCGATTCGTTTAGTTGGTGATGTTGAAGAAGTTGTTAGCATTAAAAGTTTAAGTATTGGTGATTCGATTTTAATTAAAGCCGGGGAGCGTATTCCTGCTGATGGTCAGATTATTAAAGGTGAAACTTTAGTTGATGAATCAGCTCTTACTGGTGAATCGATTCCGGTCGTTAAAAATTTAAAGGATGAAGTTTTTGCAGGAACAATTAATATTAAGGGTACGCTTGTGGTTGAGATTACTAAGCATAGTGATGAGACTCTTTTCCAAAAAATCATTAATCTTGTTCAAACAGCTCAAAGTGAACAAACACCTTCTCAACAATTTATTGAGAGATTCGAAGGGGTTTATGTTAAAGGTGTATTAATTGTCGTACTGTTTATGATGTTTTTACCGCATTTTGCATTGGATTGGTCATGGACGACAACTTTTTATCGAGCGATGATTTTACTAGTTGTTGCTTCTCCTTGTGCACTTGTAGCATCTATTACACCGGCTGTATTATCGGCAATTTCAAATGGAGCAAAATCTGGAATTCTCGTTAAGGGTGGTATTCATTTAGAGCGTTTAGCTGTTTTAAAAGCAATTGCGTTCGATAAGACTGGTACTTTAACTATTGGTAAACCTGAAGTGACAGGGTTTGAAAAAGTAGAAAATTTAGATCGAACTGAGTTATTATCAATCGTTGCTTCTATTGAAAGATTTTCAACTCATCCATTAGCTGCTGCTATTGTTGATTATGTGACGAAAGAAGGAATCACTGTTTCATCATCTTTCGAACAAATTGATGACCATCCTGGTTTCGGCGTTTCTGCGATTTTAAATGGTACGGAATACAAAGTTGGTAAAAAAGAATTCGTTACGATGACACAAAATCCATTACTACATTTTGAACAACAGTGGGAACAAGAAGGAAAAACAATTGTTTATGTTGGTACTGAGGATCAAGTCGTTGCGATTTTCTCATTAAAAGATTTAGTTCGTAATGAGTCAAAACAAGCTTTATCTACTTTAAATAAACTAGGTGTTCAAACAGTCATGATTACAGGTGACTCTGAACAAACGGCAAAAGCGATTGCTGCAGAAAGTGAAATTAATGAATACTTCGCATCTTGTCTACCGGATGAAAAAGTATCGATTGTTAAAAAGCTAAAAGACAACTATGGCCAGGTAGCAATGGTTGGTGACGGAATAAATGATGCGCCTGCTCTTGCGACTGCTAATGTTGGTATTGCAATGGGTGGCGGAACTGGGGTAGCTTTAGAAACTGCTGATGTAGTTTTAATGAAAAACGACTTAACAAAAATTTCAAAAGCGATCACTTTATCAAAACGTATGAACAAAATTGTAAAGCAAAATATTATCTTTTCGCTTACAGTAATCGCATTTCTAATTTGCTCGAATTTCCTACAAATCATTGATCTACCTTATGGAGTAATCGGTCATGAAGGTAGTACAATTTTAGTTATCCTTAACTCATTAAGATTATTAAGAGATTAAAAAAAACGCATCGTACTCATACTGTACGATGCGTTTTTTTGACTGAATTGACGGTAATGAGCAATGCAAGCAGGCAAAGTCCGCATTTTTCTTCAGTCTAAATATTAATGATAATCATTATGTCCGTTTGCAGATCCACTTGTTTTGTTCTTTGGATGAGAGCTACTTTTTTGCTTCTTATTAGATTTATCATTATGATTTTTCTTATTGTTACTCATACTTATTTCCCTCCCTCTATTGAAGTCCTTTTTAGTTTACCTGTTTAAAAAAAGACTACTCATGGAAGAAAACGCCATTATTATAGAAGAAACTATTTCGGATCTTGCTGTTTAGGGTCAATTAATTTAGGTTTAGGTTTGAGCTTGCCATATTGTCGCTCTTTGATTAAAGCATTTAATTCACCGCCAATTATGACAACCATCGCCGATATGAAAAACCAAATCATTAAAACGATAATTCCACCTAAACTTCCATAATGACTTGTGAAATTGCCGAAATTGTCTACATAAAAGGCAAAGCCAAACGAAGAAATAATCCATCCTAAAGTTGCAAAAAGTGATCCAAAGAAAACTTTTTTAATGTGGACAACCTTACTCGGTCCAATTGAATATAAAACAGTAAATACAATTAACAAGATCACAAAACTTAGTGTCCAACGAATGATGCTCCAAGTATAAAGGAAATCATTTGATATACCTAAAAATTCAAATACAAATTTAGCAATAACTTTTCCAAATACCGGTATCAATAACGCAAACACGATTACAAAAATCATAATAATTGTTAAAATAATCGAAACCCCTCTTGTAACAAAGTAATTTCGTTTATCTTCTACATTATAAGCATCATTTAGTGCTCGAATGATTGCATTAATACCATTAGACGACGCCCAAAGTGTTGCGATTACCCCTACTGATAAAACGCCACCATGTGATTGGCCAATTATTAGTTGTAAATTACTTTTGATAATTGCCATTGCATCTGGTGGAGCGTATTGACTTAAGAAAGACATAATTTCATCAGTAGTGAGTGGTAAAAAGGTAATAACCTGTGTTAGAACAATTAGAAATGGAAAAAGAGATAGCATTAAATAATATGCTAGCTCTGCTGAACGAGATGTTATTTCGTCTTCCATACACTTTTTCGTTAAGTCCCAACCAAATGCTACAATAGAATTTTTTTTGTTAATCAAATTGACACCTTCAATTGTTATTCTTTAGATGTATTACCTGCCAATAAAATTGATTCAACTTTTTCTTGTACTTCATCTGCATTTTCTTCAGTAATATCTTCAATACCTTCAAGAGAAGCTTCTAACTGCTCATCTGTTTCAGAAGATTCGTTCTCGTGAGTTACCTCATGAGAAGTCGCTGAAATTTGCGATTTACCTTCTTCTAGATCGATTGAATCTTCAATTTTTGCTTCAACAGCCTCAACAGCCTTCTCAGAAACCTTTGAAGATCCTTTGTCGAACTTATTTAATGTAGAATCTTTAATTTCGATCCATTTATCTTTTACAAGCTGAACATTGCCTTCTAATTTTTCAACTGAGCTTTGAACAACCCTCAATTGATTTCTTACAGCACCTTTTACGATTTCTGGATCTTCTTTAATTTGATTTAATTTGTTTGTAACGCTTCTTCCCTTACGTGAGATTTTCTCACGATTTTCCTTGTTAAGTAGGGAAACTCCTGCACCAATTGCGACTCCGACTAGAATATTGCGTAAAGCTTTGTTACGTTTTGACATTCTACATCCTCCTCTAAACTGTTAATTGGTGTTGCTTTAAAATATGTTGAAGTAAATGTGAACATCCTTCAGTTACGATGTCAAATACTTCATTAAAATTACCCGTATAATATGGATCAGGCACTTCCTTCCACATTGATGCTGGAACATAATCTGAAAGTAGTGAAATCTCTCCTATACAATTATTTCTTGCTAAATTCATTAAATCCTCTTTATTCTGTGCATCCATAGCAACAATATAACTAAAATATTTAAAGTCATTATCTGTCACTTTTCGAGCTTTCATACCCTCGCAATTTATACCCTTTTCGCTTAATAATCCCTGTGTTCCCTTATGAGGAGGGTGACCTAAATGCCAATCCCCAGTACCCGCTGAGTCTATCATAAATTGTTTTTCTAACCCTTTTTCTGTCACTAAATGACGAAAAACAGCCTCAGCCATTGGCGAACGACAAATGTTACCTAAACAGACAAATAATACTTGTATCATCTCGATGTCTCCTTCAAATTATTTACACTTCTACCAAAAATTAGCTGTTTGTTCCGTATTCATTCTACCACGGTATATTTTAAAATGAAAAGCAAGCTATTATGAATAATTTATGGACAGTATAAATAAGATAAAAGTTATAATGCTTATTTTTTACATATTAGCTATGTTTACACTTACTTTTTAAAAATAATTTTAATTACAGCGTAAAAAATTTAATTTTTACAGATAAATTAATTGTATTTTTAAACCACCTTGACTATATTTAGTAGAGACAACTAAATGTACGCTGATCCACAAGGGGAGCCAATTGGCTGAGAGTGAATAGAATAGCTATTCTTACCCTTCGAACCTGTTAGTTAATACTAACGTAGGGATGTGGCACGATGAAAAGCAACACTGGGATCATCATGCTACCCGTGTTGCTTTTTTATGTACTTCAACTCGAAATCCCAAACTGTGGAAACGACTCTCATTAAAAAAGTGTTTCACTACATAAGTTGTCCACGAATAAAGGGGGAAATATAAATGAAGACATCAAAGATTCAATTAATGGCAGAAATAGCGATGTGTGCAGCACTTGCAATCGTATTCGACTTCTTACCACTATTTACAGCACCTCAAGGAGGATCCGTATCACTAACAATGATTCCAGTTTTCCTAATCGCTTTCCGTTGGGGATTAAAACAAGGCTTAATTACTGGACTATTACTAGCAATTCTACAACTAATCACAAAACCTTATTACGTACATCCAATACAAATATTCTTAGACTATATCGCAGCATTTACAAGCATAGGCCTAGCAGGTATCGTATTTAAACAAATAAAAAACAACCTAGCAAACGGCAATAAAACAAGCGCAGCAGTTTACATTATTATAGGAACATTTATAGGCTCACTAGCTCGATTCATCTGCCACTTTATTGCAGGAGTTGTATTTTACGGCTCATACGCACCAAAAGGCACTCCGGTTCCACTTTATTCATTAGTATATAACGCTTGGTATATGGTTCCTTCATTTATAATAAGTGCTGCTTTATTAATTATCTTGCTTTCCTCAGCACCAATTCTTGTTAACGTTAAGAAGAATCGAAATCAGGCAGCTTAAGACATTTATATAGGAAGAAAAAAATACATTCAAATTGAAAATCACAAGTTTAGCTTGTGGTTTTTTGTTTGTTTTTGGTTAGTAAACTCACGAACAGGGCCAGTTTTTTAGCAATATATCAATAAAATGCGCACTTAATTAACGGCCGATGACATATATCAACAGGAATGAGCATTTTATCAACGGGAATCTGCACTTTATCAACGGAAATCTGCACTTTATCAACGGGAATGAGCATTTTATCAACGAAGTTCACAACTTTATCAATATAGTTCATCAAGTGTTCGTATTTTTTAAAATACACCTGCTGTATTCCAACGCACAGCAGCTCCCCTTAGTGCCCCGAACCCCTTTTATGCACAAAAACCTCTACTTTATGAACAAATCATAACCATTTACGCACAAAAATCAACGCTTTATAAACTAAGTTCAAAGCTTTATGCACAAAGTACATATTTTGTGCGATTTCCTTCCCCTCTCCTTCACCCAGATGCCCCAAGCCCAAATCAAAATATTCCTCTAAAATTTGAACACTTTGTGAATTTTAGTTATCTGTCCTTTTCTTCAATCATATATATAAAATACAGAAAATTTTCGAAGGGGGTATTTACAATGGCTTATGATGTGCTCATCTTTTTCTTTTACGTGATTATTCTTTTAGGTATGATTGGTTCATTTTTCTTAGTATTAAAAAATGCGTTTAATGAGGATGATGTAGTTAGAATTGATCCTAAGCTATCCCTTCCCGAAGAAATGGCACATTCATAGAAATTTGACCCCATCAAAGCAGATGGGGTTTTCTATTTTAATATAATGCTACCTACCAATTTAACGTTAAATTTACTAATTGTTGTCTTAGCTATCAAATATTACCATGACTATTATCGGTCATTATCAGTTAAGATTGTGTATATGGTTTTTTAATCTTTTACATCATTTAGAGGAGGTATTTTAATGGAAACATCATCCATCTCAAAAACGACTGTTGATGTGCTAAACAAGCAAATAGCAGACTGGAATATTCTATTTGTAAAGTTGCATAACTATCACTGGTATGTAAAAGGTCCAAATTTTTTCACTCTACATACTAAATTTGAAGAATTTTACAACGAGGCGAATTTACATATTGATGAGCTAGCGGAGCGAGTGTTAATAATTGGTGGAAAACCACTTGGCACAGTGAGAGAATATCTTGATACTTCATGTATAAAAGAAGCAAATACAAGTGTTACTGCTGATGAAATGGTACAGGACATTGTTAAGGACTTTAAATACTTAATTGAAGAATTAAAAGATGGTATGGAAATTGCAGAGTTTGAATCTGATTCTGTAACACATGATTTATTATTAACAATTCGTGAAAAGCTTGCTAAGCATGTTTGGATGTTAACGGCTTATTTAAATTAAAACTTTAAGGCTAAATTAAGAAAAACAGAGTAAAGTAAGTTGGAGAGTTGATCCATTTTACTTTACTCTGTTTTTTCTTTTCTTATATTTTTACTAAAATTATAGTTTAGTAGACCCCCATTTTTTAACTAAATTCTTATTTTCCTATATGAAAACAGGTATAAAGTACTAGGAATATCAAACTACAAATTTACCCTCCATATTATATTTTCCACAAAATTCTTACAATTTACGACAAACTTCTTCTTTTTTCTATCTTTTTTTCAAACACATCTTATTGACTATTTCACCTACATAAATGTAAACGTTTTCATAATTAACAAATCCTACTGCCTCTTATTTTAATTAGTATATCAACCTTTTTATCGTGTCCTCATTACAAATTTTACCTATTTATTGACTAGTTGAACAGGTTTAAATTCAAAATCTAGTTAAAAAGGACTATTTATTACAGGCTTTGATACCGTATTGAAACATTCGCGTAATAATATTATACTTATAAAAATTCTAAATAAACCAACAATTTGCTCATGATATCGCGAAAGGAGATACGATATGTCAAAACCTCTTTTGGAAATCGAACATTTAACGACATCGTTTCGTATAAACAACCAATATTATCCTGCTGTAGATGATGTGTCATTGACTGTCCATGAAAATGAGATTCTCGCAATTGTAGGTGAATCTGGCTGTGGTAAAAGTGCACTAGCCCTCTCAATTCTTGGACTACATTCAAATAATCGTACAAAAATGAATGGATCAATCTCTTACAAGGGTACGAATTTACTAACACTAAATGATAGTAAATTAAATAAGATTCGAGGTAAGGAAATCGGAATGATTTTCCAGGAACCTCTAACCGCTTTAAATCCGCTAATGACGATTGGTAAACAAATTGAAGAGAACTTAGATTACCATACTGATTTATCAAAATCGCAGAAAAAAGAGCGTGCGCTAGAGTTACTTAATCAAGTTGGTATTCCGAAACCAGAAGTTACTTACAAACAGTACCCACATGAATTATCTGGTGGGATGAGACAGCGTGCAATGATTTCGATTGCAATTGCTTGTAATCCGTCATTCATTATCGCTGACGAGCCTACTACCGCTTTAGATGTAACGATACAAGCTCAAATTTTAGATTTACTAAAAGAAATTCAAAAGACAACGAAACTTGGAATCATTTTAATCACTCATGATTTAAGCGTAGTTGCTGAAGTAGCAGACCGAGTTGCTGTTATGTATGCTGGACAAATTATTGAGACTGGTTCAGTAGAAGAAATACTAAATAATCCATTACACCCATACACAAGATCACTATTAAACTCTATTCCTACTACTCATTCAAAAAATCAAAGACTTCATATTATTGAAGGCACAGTGCCACCATTAGACAAACTACCAAGAACCGGCTGTCGATTCAGCCACCGTATTCCTTGGATTCAATCTTATGCTCATGAAAATCAACCTAACTTGCACGAAGTCACACCAAATCATTATGTACGTTGTTCTTGTTATAAGCATTTCCATTTCAAGAACGAGAAAGGAGCACCGATCGTAAATGTCTCTATTAAAGGTTGATAACTTAAAAGTACATTACCCAATTCGCGGTGGTATCTTTCGAACAGTTGTAGATCACGTTAGAGCTGTTGATGGAATTTCATTTGAACTTAGCGAAGGCGAAACATATGGCCTAATTGGAGAATCTGGTAGTGGAAAATCTACTGCAGGTAAAGCGATTTTACAATTAACAAAGGCTACACATGGAAGTATTGAGTTTTTAGACAATGACTTAATAGCGTTAAGTAAAAAACAATTGCGAGCATTTCGTCAAGAAATTCAAATGATCTTTCAAGACCCATACTCTTCTCTAAATCCTAAAAAGCGAATTATTGATCTAGTTGCAGAACCTTTAAGAAACTTTCAAAGTTTAACACCTGAAGAAGAGCGTGAAAGAGTTCTTTATTATCTAGATAAAGTAGGTCTATCACCAGAGTCTCTGTACAAATATCCACATGAATTTTCTGGTGGTCAACGTCAACGTATTGGGATTGCTAGAGCTTTAACTTTGCAACCAAAGTTAATCGTTGCAGATGAGCCAGTTTCAGCATTGGACGTTTCTGTACAAGCACAAGTACTTAACTTCCTACAAGATTTACAGGAAGAATTCAAATTAACTTATTTATTTATCGGTCATGACTTAGGTGTTATCCGCCATTTATGTGATCGAATTGGTGTTATGTATCGCGGTAGACTTGTTGAAGAAGGCACTACTGACGATATATTAAATAACCCGCAACATATCTATACTAAACGCTTAATCGCAGCAATACCTGACATTCGTCCAGAAGTTAGAGAAGAAAAAATTAGAGAAAGACAAGCAGTTAGAGAAGAATACCAACAAAACTTTTCTTCTTACTTTGATGAAAATGGTCGACCATTTGATTTAAAGGCAATATCAGATACTCATCGAGTAGCATTACCATAGAAAGGAGTAACGAATATGTTGAAATTTATCATCCGACGTATACTCATCATGATTCCTCAGCTTTTAATCTTGAGTATACTAATCTTTGCACTCGCTAAAGCCATGCCAGGTGATGCTCTAACTGGTCGATCAATTAACCCAAAAGCTAATCCACAGGAAATTGAAAAGATTCGTGAAGAAATGGGTTTAAATGATCCAGCTTATATCCAGTATTATCATTGGATTAAAAATGTAGCAAAAGGAGATTTTGGTGTTTCTTATACACACAAAATCAAAGTGGTTGACGTAATTGGCGACCGTATTGGAAATACTGTATTACTTGCACTTTTTGTGTTTATATTTACGTATTTACTGGCTATTCCTCTTGGCATTATTAGTGGACGCTGGAACGACACATGGGCTGATAACCTGATAACCGGATATAACTATTTAGGTTTTGCTACACCCCTATTTATTTTTGGATTAGTTATGTTGTTCATTTTTGGATTTTATTTTGATATTTTTCCAACGGGCGGTAGCGTCGATCCACAGATTGCTGATGGAACTTTTGCCTATTACGTAAGTAAATTAGATCATCTTATCTTACCATCTTTATCAGGTGCACTAATTTCAACTGTTGGTATTTCCCAATATTTACGCAGCGAAATTATTGACACAAAAGTAAAAGATTTTGTAAGAACAGCTAGATCAAAAGGTGTACCTGAAGGAAAGGTATATTCTAGACATATTTTACGAAATTCATTCTTACCAATCGCTGCATTTTTAGGTTATGAGATTACCGGTTTAATAGCTGGTTCAGTATTTTTAGAGTCAATTTTTGGATATCCAGGAATTGGACAGCTGTTTGTTAAATCCGTTATGTTACGTGACTTTACTGTAGTAAATGCACTTGTTTTAATGACATGTCTTGCAACACTATTTGGAACATTAATCTCGGATATTATTCTAAGCATCGTGGATCCACGTATACGGATTGATTAAGGTAGGTGAAATTTATGGAATTAAAAATCGAAAATCAAAATCATATAGTTGAGAAGCGCAAAAGTGCATCTGGATTTAGTGTTATTTGGGCAGAATTTAGACGAGATAAGTTAGCTTTAGGTTCTCTTATCCTACTTGGCTTAATAATATTATTGGTGTATGGCACTTCGCTTGTACTAAATCAAGATCAAATTGTTAAAGTTGACTTTCTATCAATCTATCAGCCCCCTTCCTCTGCTCATATACTTGGTACTGATTACGGAGGACGTGATGTTTTCGGGCAACTAATAATTGGAACTAGAAATTCTTTTACAATCGGTTTTTTCATCACAATTATTACGAATTTACTAGGCTTAACACTTGGGTTAATAGCTGGTTACTTTGGTGGCTGGGTTGATGGTACTGTCATGCGTATTATTGACTTTTTCCTATCTTTACCAACAATCATGTTAATTATCGTATTCGTTACAGTTGTACCGACATTCTCAATCGTAAATTTCATCTTAATAATGAGTCTATTTTTATGGACAGGTAAGGCAAGATTAATTCGTTCAAAAGTATTATCAGAAAGCGAATTAGATTATGTTGCCGCTGCTAAAGCGATTGGCACGCCAAGCTGGAAAATCATTATTTCACACGTTTTACCAAATGTAAGTTCATTAATTATTGTTGCATTTACATTAAACCTAGCTGGAAATATCGGTATTGAATCAGGTTTAACGTTCCTTGGATTTGGTTTACCAGAAAGTACTCCAAGTTTAGGAACACTAGTAAGTTATGCAACAAACCCTGATGTTTTACAAAACAAGCTGTGGATTTGGCTACCTGCATCGTGCATGATTTTAGTGCTCATGCTGAGTATAAATTTTATCGGTGAAGCGCTAAAGCGTGCAGCTGATGCAAGACAAAGAAGAGGTTAAGAAACCATTAAAGGAGAGTGGAAATATGAAAAATGCAAAAGGATTTTCTAAGGTTTTAAGCGCAATGGCAGTATCTATGTTAATTCTATCTGCTTGTAAGGGCGGGGACACAAAAACGTCTACAACTGCTAAAGTAGATCAAGCTGCTTTCCCAATTAAAGTATCGAATAACAAAAAATCAATCGCAGGTGGCACTTTAAAATACGGTTTAGTATCTGACACGCCATTTGAAGGTATTTTAAATACAGTTTTCTATGAAGGCGATCCAGATTCTCAAGTTCTTCAATTCTTTGATGAGGCACTTCTTTCAACAGATGAAAACTATATTTACGACCAAGATGGTGCTGCTACATACAAATTAAGCGATGATAAAAAGACAATTACTTTAACAATTCGCGATAATGTAAAATGGCACAATGGTGACCCTGTAACTGCTTCAGATTTAGAGTACGCTTACCTTGTAATTGGTAGCCCGAAATATACTGGTGTACGTTATGACTCACAAATGTCTATGATCGAAGGTATGGAAGATTACCATAACGGTAAAGCAAAATCGATCTCTGGGGTAAAAGTAATTGACGACCACAACATCTCAATTACATTCAAAGAAGCAAACCCATCAGTACTTACTGGTTTATGGACTAACCCACTACCTAAAAAATATTTAGGAAATGTACCAATCGATAAATTAGCATCATCTGACCAAATTCGTAAAGCTCCAATTGGCTTTGGACCATTCAAAATCAAAAAGATCACTCCAGGTGAAGCTGTAGAATTTGAAGCGAACAAAGATTACTGGAATGGTGCTCCAAAACTTGACGGTGTACTTTTAAAAGTTGTTAACCCAACAATTGCTACATCTTCATTACAAAACGGCGACATCGATATCGCGTCTGTTTCAGCTGACCAATACGATCAAGCTAAAAAATTAAAAAATATCCAATTAATCGGTAAAACAGAATTAGCTTACTCTTACATTGGATTTAAATTAGGACATTTCGATGCGAAAAACGGTGTAAACGTAATGGATAATACAAAATTCTCAGATAAACGTTTACGTCAAGCAATGGCTTATGCGATCGACAACAAAGCAGTTGGGGAAAAATTATACAAAGGATTACGAGTGCCTGCAACATCTGTAATTCCACCATCATTCCCTAAATACTTTGATAAAGCATTAAAAGGATACACTCATGATCCAGCAAAAGCTAAAAAATTACTTGATGATGCTGGTTACAAAGATGTAACTGGAGATGGCTTACGTGAAGATCCAAACGGTAAACCATTCAAAATCAACTTCGCTTCTATGAGCGGTGGCGATATTGCTGAACCATTAGCACAATTCTACATCCAATCTTGGAAAGATGTTGGCTTAGATGTTCAATTATTAGATGGACGTTTACATGAGTTCAACTCATTCTACGATATGGTAGAAAAAGATAATCCAAAAATCGATATCTTCGCAGCAGCTTGGGGAACAGGTTCTGACCCAGACCCATCTGGAATTTGGGCTAAAAACGCACCATTTAACTACGTTCGTTGGGTAAATCCAGAAAACGACAAGTTATTAAAAGAAGGTATCTCAGCTCAAGCCTTTGACGAAAAATACCGTCAAAAAGTATACGACCAATGGCAAGAGCTTGTAAATGACGAAGTACCAGTTATCCCTACTCTATTCCGCTTCGGTTTAGACGGAGTTAACAAACGCGTTAAAGGTTACGACCTAACTGCTGGTCAAGGTTTCCAAGGTCACTTACAAGACATCTCTGTTACAAGTGCAGAGTCTGAAAAAAATAAATAAGCTTTAAAAATGGGACCGTCTCTTTTGAGATGGTTCTTTTTTTTGAGTGTGGATAAGTTGCTGCTCCCCTATGTTTTGGGATGGTTTCTTGGAAGAAATGCGAACATATTGTGTACTTTGTTGATAAAGCTGTGAACTTTGTTGATATAGTAGGCATTTTTATTGATAAACTACTGATTTTTGTTGATATATCGATGATTTTTGTTGATAAAATTTTGGGGATTTTTTTGAGCGGCTGCTGTGCGTTGAAATATAGTGTATTTAAATTCAAAAAGCACGAGAACTCCGTAGACATTGTTAATAAAGTAGCTAATCCACCACTAAATCCAGTCAATGCACCCTAAAAACCGATCCCAAATCAAATTTAATCAAAAACAATCACAACTCAATTAAAAAACAAAAAAACCCGCCAGGAAGCCTAACCTCCTCGCGGGCTCTATCTAATTAAAAGTCAAACTCATAAACCGAAATATTAACTTACCTTCCTACCCGCTTCTTGCTCATGCTTTTCAATCTTATGCCTAGCGGAGAAATGGTAATAAATTAAACATAGAATCATAAATGGAACACCACAGTACAATGCAATGCGTTGGTCTGGGATAAATGCAAGGCTAATCATTACAGCCACATTTAACACTAATGCAACAATTGGTACGATTGGGTAAAGAGGAGTTTTGTATTTTAAGTCCTCTAATTTCCCACCTTCTTGAATGTATTTCTTTCTGCCTAAAAGATTTGATAGTGCAATGCTTGCCCAAACGAATAGACAGCCAAATCCTGCAATTGATAGTAACCATAGATAAACCGTGTCTTCTGCGTAAATACCACTTAATAGAGATAAACATCCAAAAAACATACTAAAAGTTAAAGCGTTTAAAGGTACACCTTTTTTAGTAAGTTTTCCTAATTTCGAACTAACCATTCCTTTTTGAGCCATTGAATACATCATACGTGATGTTGCGTATAGACCTGAGTTTGCAACTGAAAGAACTGCTGTAATAATAACAAAGTTCATAATATCTGCTGCATATGGAATACCGATGTTATCAAATACTACTACGAATGGACTATCTACTAAGCCAGCTTTCTCCCAAGGGAATAAGCCTGCTAAAACAAATATTGATAAAATAAAGAATACTAGAATTCGCCATACAGTGTTATTAATTGCTTTAGGTACAGCTGTTGCTGGATCTTCACTTTCACCAGCTGCAATCCCTACTAATTCACTTCCCTGGAATGAGAAGTTAACTGCAACCATTGTGACCATAATCGCTAAAAAGCCATTCGGGAAAAGTCCGCCGTGGTCTGTAAAGTTAGAAAGCATTGGAGCCTTTGACCCTTCCACTGGTACAATGCCAAACATTACTGCTCCACCTAAAATTATAAATAGAACAATTGTCACTACTTTAATACTTGCAAACCAAAATTCAACTTCAGCAAAACTTCTAGTTGAAAGTGCATTTATTGCGAATAATATTACCCCGAATACTACACACCAAATCCAAGTCGGTACATCTGGAAACCATCTTTTCATTAACATACTAACTGTTATTAACTCTAAACCGATTGTTACCGACCAGTTTAACCATGCCATCCATCCAACTACATAACCTGACGCTGGTGAGATATATTTAGTTGCATAAGTTTGATAAGAACCAGCATCTGGTAAATTAACTGCTAACTCTCCTAAACATAGCATTGTTAAGTACATTACGATTCCACCTACTAAGTAGGCTAATATTGCTCCACCTGGGCCAGCTTCACTAATTGTATAGCCTGATCCCATAAACAAACCTGTCCCAATTACCCCCCCAAGAGCAATCATAAACAAGTGTCTACTTTTAAGTTCTTTCTTTAACCCCTGTTCTTGTTGTTTCATGAAAGTCCCTCCTCTAGATGCAAATTGTGCGCATAAGTTAAAATATTCTGATATAGCAGAATGCAGACTCCCCCGAATCCCATAACGAACACTAAAACGCTTTAAATTAACATATTTCAAGACTAAATTTTCAGATATTAATTGAAAACGCATACAAAATATTGTATTAAAATAATACTTAATTATAAAAATAGACTGTCAATACAATATAAGTGCTCCAGATGGAAAACCACCTGGAGCGAACCTATTAATCTATTAAACCCATCCACGGAAACGAGATGCTTCTGCCATTTTACGAATACCAACCATGTATGCAGCTAATCTCATATTTACTTGACGATTAACTGAAGTTTGATAAACACTGTCAAATGAACGAACCATTTTTTCACGTAGCTTTTTAGCCACTTCTTCATCAGACCAGTAATAACCTTGGTTATTTTGAACCCACTCAAAATACGAAACAGAAACTCCGCCAGCACTTGCTAATACGTCTGGAACTAATAAAATTCCGCGTTCTGTTAATATTTTAGTAGCTTCTAGAGTAGTAGGACCATTTGCAGCTTCAACTACGATTGTTGCTTTAATATTGTGAGCATTTTCAATTGTAATTTGGTTTGAAATTGCAGCCGGAACTAAAATATCACAAGGCATTTCAAGTAATTCTTTATTAGAAATTACATCAGTAAACTGGTTAGTTACTGTACCGAAGCTATCTCTTTTTTCTAATAAACTTTCGATATCTAAACCATTTTGATCATATAATGCGCCAAGTGCGTCCGAAATACCAACTACTTTTGCACCTGCTTCAATCATGAACTTAGCTAAGAAGCTACCCGCATTACCAAATCCTTGAACAATGACACTAGCACCCTTTAAATCGATTCCTTTACGCTTCGCAGCTTCTTCGATACAGATTGTTACACCTTGAGCCGTAGCTGTTTCACGTCCTGCTGAACCACCTAGTACAAGTGGTTTACCAGTAATAAATCCTGGAGAATCAAACTCTTGAATTCTACTATACTCATCCATCATCCAAGCCATAATTTGAGGATTTGTGTATACGTCTGGTGCAGGGATATCTTTCGTCGGACCAACGATTTGGCTGATTGCACGAACATATCCTCTACTTAAGCGCTCTAACTCAAATATTGACATCTTTCTTGGATCACAGATGATACCGCCTTTTCCCCCACCGTATGGTAAATCAACGATACCGCATTTTAAGCTCATCCACATTGATAAAGCTTTTACTTCATCTTCATTTACCTCAGGATGGAAACGAATTCCGCCCTTTGTTGGACCTACAGAATCATTATGTTGTGAACGATAGCCAGTGAAGATTTTCACTGAGCCATCATCCATTCTTACCGGAATTTGTACTGTTAAAAATCGTAAAGGTTCTTTTAATAACTCATAAAGTTCTTTTGAATAACCAAGTTTATGAAGTGCTTCAGAGATTACTTCTTGAGTTGACTCAATTAATTCTCTGCCTTCTTCTTTGATTTTGTTTTGTACTTCATTTTGTGGGATTGTAGTTGTCATTTTTATCGCTCCATTTATACAGTTGCTTTATATTGGCTAAATACTTCGTTAATTTGTTGAATTGACCAGTCTAAATCTTCTTTAGAAATAATTAATGGTGGTGCAAAACGAATTACTGTATCATGTGTTTCTTTACATAATAAACCTTGTTTTTTCAATGCTTCACAGTAAACACGTGCAGGAACATGTAGTTCAACACCAATAAATAATCCACGTCCTCTAACTTCTTTAATATGAGGATGCTCGATTTCTCTTAGTTTTTCCATAAAGTAATTTCCAAGCTCATTTGAACGCTCAGCTAATTTCTCTTCTTCAAGTACATCTAATGCTGCTACAGAAACAGCACAAGCTAATGGGTTTCCACCAAATGTAGATCCGTGAGAACCTGGCTCAAACACTCCTAGAATTGAACGATTTGCAGCAACACATGAAATTGGGAATACGCCGCCTCCAAGTGCTTTACCTAAAATGTACATATCAGGAGTTACTCCATCCCAATCACATGCAAAAGTTTTACCAGTTCTGCATAGACCAGTTTGAATTTCATCTGCAATAAATAATACATTTTCATTTTTACAAACTTCAGCTACTTCGCGTAAGAATCCTTCTCTAGGAATATTAATTCCAGCCTCACCTTGAATTGGCTCGATTAAGAATGCAGCAGTATTAGGAGTAATAGCTGCTTTTAATGCTTCCATATCGCCATAAGGAATTAACTTAATTCCTGGTAAGAATGGTCCAAATCCACGTTGATAGTCTTTTTCTGATGATAAAGATACTGCAGCCATCGTACGTCCATGGAAATTACCAACACAAGCAATAATTTCAGCTTGGTTATCTTCAACACCTTTTACATCATAAGCCCATCTTCTAGCAGCTTTAATTGCTGTCTCAACAGCTTCAGCACCTGTGTTCATTGGTAAAATCATGTCTTTGTTAGTAACTTTTGCTACTTTTTCAAACCACTCACCCATGTTTTCACTATAGAAAGCACGAGAAGTTAATGTAACTTTGTCCGCTTGATCCTTTAAAGCTTGAATAATTTTCGGATGACGATGACCTTGGTTTACAGAAGAATAAGCACTAAGCATATCTAAATATCTGTTCCCCTCTGGATCTGTCACCCAAATACCTTCAGCTTTAGCAATTACTACTGGTAGTGGATGATAGTTATTTGCACCATACTGATTTGTTTGGTCAATGATTTTTTGAGAATTAGTTGCCATTTGAGTTCCCCCAATATTGATTAATTTTTAGTTTCTTACTAAAAGAATAAGCAATTTCCGTGCCAAACATGTTAAATACAGAAAAATTCACAGAATGTACTTATTCCGAATGTTATCCATCAATAAAGATGATACCGTTTACAATTTACCGCAAATTTTTTTTGCATTTAAGCGCAAAATTAATTAAAATATGCATAGAATATTTGCAGCAAAAAAAAGGATTAACAAAAAAAATTAGCACATTTGGAAAAACTGCCTTTTTATCTTACCAAAAATAGTTAGAAGTGCAAATTTTTTCTACAGTGATAATGAAAAGAGAGAATTTTATGAAAAATGACAAACAAAATTTTTTAGCTGTTGATGAATTATTACAATTAATATTAGAAGAAATTGACATCGGTATACATGTAGTTGACCAAGATGCAAATACGATGGTATATAACCGAAAAATGATGGAAATTGAAATGATGAATGAAGAGGATGTATTACATAAAAATCTTCTGGATGTATTCACGTTTCAAAAAAACCAATCAAGTACACTTCTCGAAGCCCTCCAAAAAGGGAAAGTTCGTAAAAATATTAAACAGTCCTATTTTAATAATAAGGGAAAAGAAGTTACAACAATCAACGATACTTATCCGATCATGAAGGATCATAAAATTATCGGAGCCATCGAAATGGTTCGCGATGTCACTGAATTAAAACAATCCGTACAAGACGGAATTCTTCAAAACAGAAATACACGCTACACATTCGAACAATTAATTGGAACTTCCGCGTCATTTAAGAGCATTATTGAGGACGCTAAGCGATCAGCTAAAACTTCTTCCTCCGTATTAATCGTTGGTGAAACCGGAACAGGTAAAGAACTCTTTGCACAAAGTATTCACAACGCAAGCCAAAGAGCTACAAAGCCATTTATTTCTCAAAATTGTGCCGCTCTTCCTGAAACCTTAATCGAGAGTATTCTTTTCGGTACAAAAAAAGGAGCATTTACCGGGGCAATTGATAAGCCGGGATTATTTGAAGAGGCCAATGGTGGAACATTATTACTAGATGAAATCAACTCACTTAGCCCGAACCTGCAAGCCAAACTTTTACGTGTCATTCAAGAACGCAAAGTTAGAAGAATTGGTGATACGAGTGAAAAAGAATTAGATGTACGAATTATTGCTACTATAAATGAAGATCCGATTGAAGCAATTGCGAATAACCATTTACGTAAGGACTTATATTACCGTTTAAGTGTAGTCTCATTATTTCTTCCACCATTACGTGAACGATTTGAAGATATTCTATTATTAGCAAACTTCTTTATTCAAAAATATAATCGCCTATTTGGCCATCAAGTAACTAAATTGGATGAGGATGTATCAAATTTCTTCCTTAGCCATAACTGGCCGGGTAATATACGTGAGCTTGAACATATGATTGAAGGTGCAATGAACTTAGTTGAAAATGAAACAACTATTTCTTCCACACACTTACCGTCTAGATTTTTTAATGAAAAGAGAAATGTTATTTCCGCATCTACAATCAGTCAAAATAAAGAGGTCAAATCAGTGGATATTACTGAAGATCAATCAAACTTAAAAAACACTTTATTAAATAAAGAAAAACAGTACATTATGAATGTTTTAAACGAACATAACGGCAATATTACAAAAGCTGCAAAACAATTAGGCATCAGTAGACAAAACTTACAATATCGTATTCGTAAGTTAAATTTATTTAACGATTAAGAGCATTAAAGAAATATAAGTTTCCAATCCAGTTTTAACCGCGAACGCCCAAACCTTCCGCATTTGTCCAGCATATTTTAAATATGTAAGACTCATACGTAAAGGAGGTTTGTTATACATGTCGAATGAACTTGAGTATCGTCCGGGGTTTGGCGGTGGCTTCCATGGTGGAGGCGGATTTCATGGTGGAATGGGTGGATTTGGTAGACCAGGTTTTGGGTTCGGTAGACCAGGCTTCGGGTTTGGTAGACCTGGATTCGGATTTGGGCGTCCATTTTTCCGTCCATTCTTCCCATTTTTTCCATTTTACGGGTATGGTTATGGATATGGGGATCCTTACTACTATTGCCCACCAGGATACTACTGTCCTCCCACTTACTACTATTAATGTAAAATTAAAAAATATAAAAGAGAAGGAACCTAATCCTTCTCTTTTTTTATAGCGATATTGTAGAGTAACTCCCTACAACATCTACCGAAAAGCCTAATGCTTCTAATTCTTGCTTAACTCCAGGTAATAATACTTCATCATAGCCCATCTCAACATCAATAATGAAAAAGTAATTTCCCAACCCCGTTTTCGTCGGGCGAGACTCAATCTTTGAAAGGTCAATCTTTCTCCAGGCAAATGCAGATAGCACTTGGTGAAGCGCACCGGCATGGTTCTCCGGCATATTAATGACTAAAGTTGCCTTAGTCTGTTTAGAATCAAAATAATTTGTTTCCACTTTCGCATCTTGTCTTTGTAAAACAACAAATCTTGTATGATTATAAGAATTCGAATGAATGTCTGAAGCAACAATTTCTAAGCCATATTTTTTAGCAGCAAATTCATTTGCTATCGCTGCAATGCACTCATTCGATTGATCACTCACAATTTTAGCGGCAGCGCTTGTAGAAGTTACCGGCTCTAGCTTTGTGTATTTATATTGATTGTGTAAAAACGTATGACACTGAGCTAATGCATGGGAATGAGAATAAATTACATCTATATCCTTCACCCGATGTGCCTGACCTTTTGCCATCAATAAATGTTGTCTAATCGGTATAATAATTTCACCAACCATTTTTAATGGCTGCTCATGTACAAGATAATCAATTGTTGTAGTCACAGAACCCTCAACAGAATTCTCTATTGGAACTACTACTAAATCAACCTCTCCCTCAGCTACACTATCCATACATACAGGTATACTAGAATAAGCAATATGTTCTTCGTTTTTAAATACAGATCGAACTGCGACATGTGTAAAAGTCGCCTCAGGACCTAAATACCCAATCTTCACGTTCCCACTCCTTTTAATTTTTAATTATACTAAAAAGAGTAAAGATTAAAAGCAAAATGTTTCATTTTTAGCAATTATCTTACAAATTTCGCAAATTACGATTTAAAGGGATTCTTTAAAGACTACTTTGACGTATTTTTAAAGTCGTTGGAACAATCACCTTTTTAGCTATTTTCCTACCTAAAAGCCTTTCCATTAATAAATCTACGGCGGATTCTCCCATTAATTCGGTATATACTTTCAAAGTACTTAAACTAGGAAACAAATACTTTGTAAACACAAAATCATTCATTCCAATTAGATTCACGCGCTCAGGAACCGATATTTTTGCCTCATGAAGTGCCTTTAAACATCCAACTGCCATCGTATCACATCCGACTAAAAAAGCTGTTGGTAATTCTCCACCTTGCTCTTTGATTGCCTTGTTCATTAAATTAAATCCTTCTTCTGCTGTAAAACTACTTAAATACAGATTTTCTTTATGAAAAAGTCCCTTTTCTTCTAAATACTTTTTATATGTTTTCACGCGAGAATTATGATTTTGATTTCGATCATACTCACGTCCACCAATGTATCCAATTTTTTGATGACCATGCGATATAAAATGGTCTAAAACTTTTACAATAGCATTCTCATAATCCGTTATGACAGAATCGTATTTTTCTTCATCTGGTGAAAAATTAACAAACACAATGTTTTTCGAAACTTTTTTCAATGAAATGATTTGTTGACTATCGAACTTACCTAAAGCAATAACACCAAGGATTTGCTCATCATACATTCCCTTTTCACTTCCATGAAAAAAAGTAGAAATATGTAAAGAATGTTGCTCACACTTATTTTCAATTCCGAATCGGATTAGCATATAAAACAATTCATTTAACTCTTCTTTGTCGTGCTCGCCTTTAACAAGTGCGATTTTAGCAATATTCTTTTTTACTTTAGACTTTTTCCTATAAGATAGTTTTTCGGCTGTCTCGAAAATTCTTTGTTTTGTATCATCACTTACCGATAGTGCAGGGTCATAATTCAGAACTCTTGAAACAGTAGCAATTGATACCCCTGCTTTTTCCGCAATATCTTTAATAGTAGTCATTCAACTCTCCTCGTAATCTTTCCAACTTAATTGAACTTATTAAGTTAATTTTAACAGTTGAAGGTTGTACGATTATTCATTAAATATGGAGAATTTTTTACATATTTTAATTACTTTAAATCCGAATCGCATATTTAAGTTTTATTTATGTGTTTTTGAAATATTATAATTTACAGGAGGAAATTTTATCTTTGATGGAGTTTACTAGGTTGCTTTTTTAATTGTTGGTTGATGTGGTTTCTAATTTTTATTCATATAAAGTTTTTATCATCGTACTTGTTAAAGCTTCAATTGTCCTACTTGAAGATAAGCCAATTTCATTTGGAAGATTACTGTAAATCAGTATATCCATCCCCCTATTAATACGATATCCCGCTTGCTTTAAATAACTTATTACTTTCTTTAAATAGCTAGTCCAGTCATGTTTTATTTGATCCTCTACATCATTTAAAGTCACTTCAATGATACCTAAGTCTTCAAAATTTAATGATACTAGTTTAATTAACTGTGCTTCTGTTCTAGATAAAATGACATAAATACCAAATTGACGAGATCCATTTTCTTCATTCCCAGTTATTTCTTCGATCTGACCATTATGTCCTGATAAGAAAAATATACGTAAGCTCGAATGATTGTAATACTGGTTGTACACCGATACTAAATCTTTAACATTCATTTCTTAATCACTCCTATTAAATTATTTCAATGAAGCTCATTAGATCTAATTCAACTTTCTAACTCTCCCCTCGCCAAAGTCATAACTAGATATAAATTTTACTAGGAATAACCTCTAAACTACTAAAAAATGGGTTCTATAAAAAGTATCCTACTCTCATGGATATTATTGGTCAATAATTAAATCAATAAAAATTTACTAAAATAGCAGAAACTTTTACTTAGTTTTTTATTCTGTCACAATTAAAGTTTTCAGAAATAAACTAACGATAACATAAGGAATTCAAAAGCTTTTTTGATATTAGTTCTATTAGATTACTAAAAGTAATTATTTTACAATTTTACTTTCCGCCTTACGAAATAACTATTTTTAAATAACAAAGTAAATAAAATTAACTAAAATTTTTTAGCCTCTATTTCTTTGGTGCGATTTGGAAATAAGTTTATATTGATTTATTTTCAGAAAATTTAATAAACTATTAATATAGCCTTACAATAAAGGGGGTAATAATTGGTGTTATCGTTTAATAGTGGTTTAGATGCATTTAAAATTCTTGCTTTCATTTTTCCAATTATCTTCGTATTCGTTTTTGCAGGTATCTTTTTCGCTTTATTAAAAGGATTAAAACAATGGAATTTTAATAATAAACAGCCTAAATTAACAGTTCCTGCAAAAATAGCTACAAAAAGAATTGAATATATTCAGCGTAATAAAAACCAGCTCGGTCAATCCTACACACATTATTATGTTACACTTGAGGTTGAATCTGGGGACAGAATTGAATTTCAAGTTGATGGATTTATTTATGGTCAATTAGTAGAAAAAGATTCAGGAAAACTAACATTTCAAGGAACTAGATTCATAAAATTCGAGCGATAACAAATTTTTTCGAGGTGGAATAATGAAGGTTTTCATAAGCGGTGCCACTGGTTTTTTAGGGAAACACACTACTAAAAGATTAAGCGAGATGGGGTATTCTGTAATAGCCTATGGAAGGAACGAAGAAGCGGCTAAATTTTTCGTAAATATGAGTAATGTTACGTTTATTAAAGGTGATTTAAACAACTCCGTCTTGTTAAACGAGAATATAAATAATGTAGATTATGTAATTCATTGCGCAGCTCTTGCGGCACCTTTTGGAGATTATTCTGAATTCGAAAAAACGAATGTTGAAGGAACAAAGAATATTGTGAATGCTGCACTTTTGGCAAACTTAAAAAAGTTTGTTAATATTTCTACTCCAAGTGTTTATTTCACAAATGAAAGTCGTAAAAACGTTAAAGAAAGCGATCCACTCCCGACGAAGCACTCTAATTATTACGCTAAAACGAAACATTTAGCTGATTTAATTATTGAAGATGCAATTGAAAAAGGACTACCAGCTATTTCACTAAGACCTAGACAAATTTTTGGTCCTTTTGACCATACAATATTTGGAAGATTTATACAGATAAATGAAGATGGTGGAATTCCTTTAGTTCATAGTGGACAAGTTCTAATGGATTTCACGTATATTGATAATGTAGTCGATATGATTATTGCTTGTATGAAAGCTGATCATGCTCTTAATGGCGAATACTACAATATCACAAATGATCAACCTATTTACTTAATAGATGTACTAAAGCAACTATTCTTAGCTTTAAATAAAGAATTAAATACAAAAAATATCTCTCCAAAACTACTCTCATTCATTGCAACAAGCTCTGAACTGGTAGCAAAGTTTACTAAAAAACCACCAAAAGTTTCAAATCATATTGCGAATTTCTTAACCTATGACTATACACTTAATATTGAAAAAATCAAAAGCGACTTAAATTACGAACCAAAAGTTTCAATAAATGAGGGTATTAAACGATATGCTGATTGGTACTTAACTTCAAACGAGTTAAAATAAATGAAAACAAGTTAAAATCACTGGATTTAGTGGTTTCAACTTGTTTTTTAATTTACGATTCTATTTAATGACCGTATGTAATTCCTTAATATTTAAAGACCATAACCCACTATTTAAGATGATTTTCACGTCTTTTATATTTAGGCGTTCTTTAAAAAGTGGTCCGTCAATGACGAATGTATGGTACTCTCCTCCCTCACCCATTGGACAGATTTCTTTACTAGTAAAAATTTCTTTTAAGTCTACATTTAAAGTCCTACCTACTATAGACGAATCAAAAATTCTCTCACTTGCTCTACAAACAATTGCATTATATCCAGTCATTAGCCATTTATTTAGTAAATTAATAGACTCATTTTTAGTAATCCACACAGGGAAAAGTGCTTGAAGTCCAGCTTGGGATGCAACTAGCTCATTCCATTGTCGATCTTCACTTACATATAATGTACCAAATGCAATACTAGAAAGATTGAATTGTTCTTTTATCGCTTTAAGCCCGTTAATCATTGACTCCTCATATTGACCTGCCGAATCTATCATAACAAGGGGAATACCAATTGCATCTGCTTGCATTTGCAAAAAATTAAGTTGTGTCCCATGTGCATGGTTTCTATCATCTTTTTTCGAAACCATCGATACTAAACATGCCACTTCATATCCATCTTTAATCAGTTGATCTAGAGCTAAACAACAATCCTTCCCACCGCTCCAGGAAACTGCTACTTTACGATTATTCACCTAAATCATTCTCCCTTAAATTAAAACTCTATATTTCCTTTTAATAACGAAAATGCGATTCGTTCAAACATCATTTTATTAAACTTTTTACATAAGCCATGCCTTTCAATGAAAAATTAAACCACTGTTGATTATCTCCGTAAGGAATTTCAACCCATTCTCTCATTGGTTTTCCACCCATCGGATCAAAGTTTTTTGCATCTGTTAATTTTAAGGCAGCTTCAACGTCCGCTGGATTTAGTTTTACGACTATATTGGGCTCATTATAAAACATAAAAACCTTTCCTTGCACCTTTAATCCTTTGTGTCCAAAAATACTCCCCTTTGTAGCATCATAATCATTAATTAATTCCGTTCGTAAACTTTCAAATAGTTCAATTGTACCTTCCATATTCATCATTCCTTTTTCAACTTTAAGCTTAAAAATACCCTTTTATAAGAGGATCTTATTAATACTTATAACTTATTGATATTATTCATTGTAAAATTGTCGTCTATACTATTCTTATAGATAATTTGAAATAATTCAAAGGGGAGGTATTTACATGACAATTGACTTCCATGATGCACAAAATAAAATGACTTATACATCTCGAGAGGCTGACCCTTCATGGCTCGAGCTAATGAAGGATAATATTGACTTAAATGGAAAAAACGTGGTCGATCTAGGCTGCGGCGGCGGTATTTATTCAATTGCCCTGGCTAAGTTAAATGTTAACCAAGTTACAGCCGTAGATTTTTCAGAGGAAATGCTTAAAGGAGCTGTTGAAAATTGTAAAGACTATAATAACATAATGTTTAGTAAAGGTGACGCATATGATACTAAACTCCCATCCTCTAGTTATGATGTAATTTTAGAAAGAGCTCTAGTACATCACTTAGATTCTTTAACTAAATGTTTTAGTGAAGCAAATCGTTTACTAAAAAAGAATGGCATCCTCATCGTACAAGACCGAACGCCAGAGGATTGTTTATTACCAGGAGGCGAGAACCATTTACGAGGCTATTTTTTCGACCAATATCCTAAACTAAAAACAAAAGAAATTGTTAGAAGATATGATTCCAAAGAAATGCAATCGGCATTAGGGTCTGCTGGTTTTCATCTAAAAAAAGAAATGAAACTTTGGGAAACTAGACGTATTTATAATGATCTAGATTCACTTAAAACGGATTTATTACTTAGAACAGGCCGTTCAATTCTACATGAACTTACTGATGATGAACTAACTAATTTAGTAAAATTTATAGAAAAAAAACTTAAACATCAAGAACCAATCATTGAGAAAGACCGTTGGACGATTTGGATTGCTAAAAAAGTAATAGAATGAAGTAACACTTAGTATAATACTGTGCGTTTTTTATTCTCTTCAGTATTTCTACTTTTGAATAGAATTATCTAGCTATTAATCATTCACTTTATTTTCAACTTTTGGTAGCTTAATTGTTACTTTCGTGCCCTCATCAACGCTACTCTCGAATGAGATTGTTCCATGCATTGCTTCAATGATACGGACAGAAACCGTTGTTCCTACTCCAGTTCCCTTTTCTTTCGTTGAATAGAAGAGTGTACCAATGCGTGAAAGTTGTTCTTTTGTCATACCTTTTCCATTATCTCTGATCGTGATGACAGTTTTATCTTTTTCTTCGCATAGTTTTGTATGTACATATCCACCGGAGCTAGTTGCCTCAATCGCGTTTTTGATTAAGTTTATTAAAGCTTGTTTAAATTGATTTTTATCTGTATTGATGAATGTTTCTGCCTCGATATCGCCCTTTAACTTAACATTTTGCTTTAATGCTAAAGGTACTAATAAGGTGACTACATCTGTAACACATTGTTTTAAATTGAACGTTTCTACTTTATCAAATTGCGGCTTGGCAAAGTTTAAATAATCATTAATAATCCCTTCCGCTCTACCTAATTCGCTCAATACTAAAGGTAAATATTCCATCGACTGGTTATCTTTACTCTCTTGCATTAATTGCAGAAAACCTTTAACAACCGTAAGTGGATTTCGTACTTCATGTGCAATAGAAGCTGCCATTTCACTTAAAGTATTAAGCTTTTCTGCCCTTTGGATTTCTTTGTGTAATATTTTATTCTCAATTAACGTCTCAATTAGTTTTGCTCCTAAAGTAATGGCGATTAACTCGATCACAATAAAAATGAGAACTAAACCGAAAAGTCTGTAATCGCTTTTAAAACTAATATTATTTACAATTAAATAAGTAAATAATATCCCTAGTTGAACTACAGCAGGCCATAAACTAATTAAAGCTGTTGCAATTATTCTTTGTTTAGGCTTAAATCTCCAAAACCATTTAAATAAAATCAATGCCCCTAGTGAGGATAGGGTAATACTAATCACACCAAATATGATTGCGTCTCCGCCTAAAATAAATCTACCTAATAAAATCGCTAAAAAAGTTACAATACCCCAGCGATAACCGCAATAAAGAAAAGCAAGCGTTAAAGGGATATATCTTAAGTCCCAAAATAATCCATATGCTGGATACGGAAAGGCCATACAAAAAAAGCCTGCTACAGCTTGGAACATGCCAAATAGATAAATTTTATCCTTATAGCCATGTCTTTCATAAATAATACTGTAGATTAATATCGGACTTAATATGATTAAAACATGCAGTAAAAGTTTTTCGATTAACACGTTTTCATCCTCACTAAATTCAAATTTACAAAAATGAGTTTAACATTAAAATAATACGACAAAACTTCCAAAAATCCTTTATTTTGTCCTACCAATTCCCATCTTTTTTCAATTTCTGTCGATTAATATTTTCACATTAAATTCACGTTATAATCGATCGAAATAGATGCGTTTATAAGTTTAAACATTTATACTAGAAGTACTTCACTAATACATGAAAGGGATTATTATGAATAAAAGAATCTTATTAAATATTACTTTCGTTTTGATTTTCTTTTTAATAATTAATTTTTTCATAGGCATTAACGGATGGATCTATATCAATACTTTATTTAGTAAATGGACGAATCCAACGATAAAATTAATTTATTGGATTGTATTTGGGATATTTACTTTTGCTTATATCCTATCAAGAGTTCTTAAAAGAAAAATCCCTAATTCATTCTTTAAACCGTTACATAAAATTGGCGCGTATTGGTTAGCCATTTTTTATTATTTAATCTTTTTGATTATCGCAGCAGATTTAGTTGGCGTAATTTTAAGAGCCCTAACTCCTTTAAAAACGAATGTGATAACTTTAATCCTTGGAACGATTGTAGTTATAAGTATCATTTTTTTGATTACTATCGGAAGAAGAAACGCTGTCAACACAGAAATTGTTCATTATGATATAAATGTTGATAAATCTAATGATAAATATAAACAGTTATCAATTGTATTAGTCTCAGATTTACATTTAAGTACACTTGTCACGAATAAAAGACTAGAGTTTCTTGTTGATAAAATTAATAAAATTTCACCTGATTTAGTTTTAATTGCTGGAGACATTATCGATGAGGATATAACTCCTTTTGTTGAAGAAAACATGATCGAAACTTTAAAAAAATTAAAACCGAGAATTGGAACATATGCTGTACCTGGAAATCATGATTATTATGGCGGGCATTTAGATTTACTAGTTGAGCATTTAAAGGATGCTGGCATTCATATTTTATTGGATGAGAAAGAGCTTGTTGAAAATAACTTTTATATCGTCGGTCGTAAAGACCTCGCAAGTAAAAAGCGTTTAGAATTAAACGAATTACTCGAAGGAATTGATCATACTAAGCCAATCATTTTACTTGATCACCAGCCCTATCACCTAGAAGCCCCAACTCAATTGGGTGTCGATTTACAAGTTTCAGGTCACACACATCGCGGCCAGTTTAAGCCAAATCACTTAATTACGCGCAGACTTTATGAAGTGGATTGGGGATATTTACAAAAAGAACAATCACACTTTGTCGTTTCTTCTGGATTTGGAACTTGGGGGCCACCAATAAGAACAGGTAACCCTTCAGAAATTGTTACGATTACTGTTTCTTTTACTAATTAATTTAACAAAATGATTTAGAGACCACAGGGTTTTTACGATGGTCTCTTTTTTTATCACAATTTATGTATAAATAATTTTCAGAAAAGTGTAAAATATTATTGTAAGTTTCTTTTTTTAGAATGGAGATTGAAACATGAAAAATACGGAGTACTACAATAATAGAAGCCGACGAATTTATATTTATTTCATGGCTTCACTTACTTCTTTATTACTAGTAGGTATTACACTTTCTCCTTTAACTTTTAAGGACCATCCAATCGAACTTCTTACCCAAGTATTCTTAATGTTCGTAGTCATTTTTGCACTATTTTATTTCGTTAAAAAAGATAACACATTTTCCAAAGTATTATTTACGACTATTGCTTCACTATATGTTTATATTAAATTTTGGACATACCCAGACACATCAACAATGTATAGTTTTGTAGCCATTATCCCTATCTTTACAATCTTTTTATATAACCGAATAGCATTTTACATAGGTTGGATCTTAAACATATTAGTTGGACCTACTTTTGTATTATTAATCTCATTTACTGAACTCAAAGAACAATATTCATATATAGCATTAGACCCTGTTGGTAATATACTAGAATTCCTTTCCATTCAATTAATACTCTTATTTGTATTTTTACAAACAGAAACAAAAGTCATCGCCTTAGAAGCAAACTATAAAGAAATACAGCAAGCAAAACAATTAAATTCAATCGGCCAACTAGCTGCAACAATTGCACACGAAATTCGCAACCCAATTACCGTCGTAAAAGGATTTGCACAACTTTTTCAAAAATCAAAAACAATCCTACCAGACGAAAAATACTATGTCGATACAATGTTGAAAGAATTAGAGTACGCCCAAATAATAATTAACGATTATTTATCACTAGCAAAACCCCAAACAGACACAATTCTAGTCACTGAAGTAAACAAAGAAATTCTAAACGTAACTGACTTATTAGCCTCAATGGCAAATAGTCAAAGCATTGGCTTTCAATTAAATTTAAACGAAATGCTTTACACAAAAATTAATCCAATTGAATTTAAACAAGTTCTCGTTAACATGATGAAAAACGCAATCGAATCAATGCATTGTGCCGGTTATATTACGATCAACCTTTTGCAAGAAAATGAATTTGCTCTTATTGAAATCATAGATACAGGAATTGGTATGTCTCAAGAAACAATCGAAAAACTTGGCACCCCTTTCTATTCACTAAAAGAAAGAGGTACAGGCATCGGCTTAACCGTCTGCTTTAATATAATTGAAAAATTCAAAGGCAAAATTAAAATAAGCAGTAAAGAAAATGTAGGAACAACATTTCGGATTTATTTACCGATATGGAAGAAGGAAGATGAATAAAAAACCACAAATTTGTGGTTTTTTTATTTTTGAATACGCTATAAATGCTGTTCAACGCAAAGAAGTGAGCTTTTTAGAGCCGCCAAAATCACTCTTATGCACAAAAGTCAGTACCCTATGAACAAATCCCGTCAATTTACGCACAAAAAACACTGCTTTATGCACATATCTTGGCAATTTACGCACAAAGTTCACAACTTTAATTAGTGTTCATTTTTCTTGTATTACCACAAAAAAACTCACATCAAAGTGAGTTTTCTGTTGAGAATATTTTAAAAATCCTTCGCAGCTTCCTTAGCTTTTTGGATTGCTTGTTCTTTAATTTCTTGAGCACGATCTGCGAACTGATTTTGACCTTCTACAAAGATACCATTAAAATCTTGTACACCTAAGAAGCTCATGATTGTGCCAATATAGCGATGTCCCATTTCAAGACCTGCTGCTGGCCCCTCCGAATAAACACCGCCGCGCGCCTGAATATGTAAAGCTTTTTTATCACCTAATAATCCTTGTGGTCCATTTGCAGTATACTTAAACGTTTTACCAGCAACACAAATCGCATCAATATAGTTTTTCATAATTGGAGGAAATAAAAAGTTCCATAACGGTGTTACGAAAACATATTTATCAGCTTCAGCAAATTGAGTTACAAGCTCATTTAATCTACCAACTTTTGATTGCTCACCTGAAGATAGTGTGTCAAATGCCCCTCCAGTTTGAAGTTTCCCCCACCCTGAAAAAACTTCAGCATCAATATGAGGAATCGTTTCCTTATAAAGGTCAATATGTACAACCTGGTCATTAGGATGCGCCTCTTTATAGCTCTCAATAAACGCATCACCGACTGCCATACTATATGAAGTAGACTTATCGTGAGGATGCGCTGTGATATACAATAGTGTTGTCAAACGTATTTCCACCTTTCATTTCAATTTAAAAGCCTTCAATTATCATCTGTCATTTCTAACCAAACAATACAAATATTTATAAAAAAACCTTTTATTTATGTGGAAAGATAGGAACGCTTAGTGAAGTTTGTTGATATAGTCGTGAAGTTTGTTGATAAAATAGTGTTTTTTGTTGATATCGGGGTGAAGTTTGTTGATAAAACGGTAAAGTTTGTTGATAAAATGTTTTTTATTGCACAGGTGATGGGTCACACTTCTTCATCTGAACACATTAACAACAAAAAAAACCTTTACTCTAATAGTAAAGGTTCACATTATAATCATTATTTTGCTTTAAAAATACCAAATGGTTTCCCTACTGGTAAAAATTCTCTTCCAAAGTGACTATTTAAAACAGCTGCAGCTGATCCGTAAAATGACATAATTGCAATTCCTAATTCACTATATGCTGCAAATGTATGTGTAGCTTCTTCCATAAATCCAAGAGTGCTAAGTGATAAACCGATAAATAGACAATCAATTAATACAAAAATAATAAATAAAACTTTATGTGTTTCCATTGCTCCGATTGTCATAAAGATTGAAAAGATTAAATATCCTACAAAAGCAAAACCAAGTTGTTTTACATCTGCTGCTTTCATTAATGCTTCCCCAAACACACCTAATTGAATTAACCAAGTAGTACCAACAGCTAACCAGAAGAAAGCATAACCGGCAAATGCAGTTGCACCAAAAACATTATTATGTTTGAAATCCTGGATACTCGCAAATAATTGAGCAATTGCACCTAAAAATATAGCCCAAGGTAAAATTAATGAAACACCGTCAGTAATTCCTAACTTTTGTGTTGAGGCAACAAGCGTTACCATCGCTAAGCCGAATAAACCAATTGCAGATGGATCCGCAGTAGTAATTTTAATTTGTTGTACGTCTTTCATTGATGTAAATCCTCCTAAACTTTTAAACAGACTAAACTATACTACTATATAATTTTGAGGATTCATATAGCTTTTTTTCGCTTTAAAAAAAGAAAGCACTTTCTTTTAAAAAGAAAGCGCTTTTTACCAAAAATTACTTTTTATGTCGTTTTGCATACCCACATCTTTTGCATAATTCTTCCACTGCACATCGTCTTGAGAATCCATCATAAATCGCTCTAGCACGTTCAGAATTTAAAATATCTTCTAATGATGTCTCATATAAGTTCCCTAAAGGAATTTTACCTTCACTATCTAAACAACACGGTACAACAGTACCATCAACTAGTACTCCGATTTGATCCCTTAAACCATAGCAGAATACTTCCTCATCGATAATGTCATTTCCCATGTCTGGCCATTGAAACTTTTCTGCCATATTTAAATAAATTTTATCGCGCAGTTTAATATTATGCGTTTCTTGCAGCCTTTCACTTAAAGAAAAATCTAAATTTAGTTTTTCCTCAAGTAATCTTAATATATCAATATTTAACGAGTTACTTGCTTGTAACTCTGCACTATCCATATTCCAAAGCCTAATCGCACAAATCATATCGCTTTTTTCATTCGCTTCATTTATGAAATTCGTAATATTTTCAACGTAATCATGCAAATCCTTCGTTAAATCATTCGCTTCAAAACTGTGAAGTGAAAAATTGATTTGTCTTAAACCTTTAGATTCAATTAACAAATCCTTTACTTTATTTATTAACGTACCATTCGTTGTAATATTAACCTTCAAACCATTCTCATGACTAATGTCCAAAAATCTACCAAGCTTTGTATTTAAAAATGGCTCACCCATCAAATGAAAATAAATATGATCCGTATAAGGTTTTACCGAATTTACAACATGAGCAAATGCCTTCTCATCCAAAAACTTCAACGGCCTCTCTAGCGTTGGGCTCGGACAAAAATTACACTTCAAATTACAAATATTTGTAATTTCTATATAAACTTTCTTAAATTTTCTCATTCTACTCTCCTACTTTAAATGATCTATATTCACATATTTCGCTCTAAAAACTCGAATAAATCTATCATACAATAATTTTCAAGATATTAATATTTCTACACTCTGTTCAATTTTTACCAACCGAACAAAATTGTAATCATTCTAAAACTTCATGAAATTGTTTTAATGTAATGACTAAAACCGCAGTTTACATATAATTATTTTATAATAATTTAATTAGGCAATTGAATAGCATAGGGGAATGGTTTTATCTTCTTTTCTACAATTTTTTTGTAGAAATGAGGTGATGCCATTGGAAACACTCGAAATACTTACACTGATCTTCATCGCAATGACATTTGTCGTTGTATTGATTCAATTAGTAGTTAGTATAATTAACTCAACAAAAAAGAAATAGCCCCTATGCTTTCCACCGCATGGACTACTTCTTTAGTAAAATTCTCTGATAAAACCATTTCGGCTTATTTAGTTGCCTAGAACGAGTGTTGTCGCACTCGTTCTTTTCTTAATATATATTTATTATAGCATATGATTCATTTGATATACTTTGATAGCTTGAATTTTTTGTTAAATTATTCTTATCGCAATGACCTTTGTCGTTGCATTGATCGAATTAATTGTTTGTATAATTAGTGCAACAAAAAAGAAATAGCCCCTATGCTTTTGGCTCACATGGGCTACTTCTTTGAAATACTTAGATAAAACCATCTTGGCTAATTCATTTGCCAAGAACGAGTGTTACAGAACTCGTTCTTTTTGTAGTTTTGCTCAGCATGGGCTACTTCTTTGAAAAACTACATAAAACCAACTCGACTGCCTAGAACGAGCGTTGTTCTTCTCATTCTTACTTTTAATTTATCATATTTTTTAATCCAAATTTATGAAGTATATGTTGTTTCTTTGAATTGATAATATTTTACAATTCCAATCAGTTTTATCGACATTTTTCCATATTTCCCGAGAAATTTCCTACCTGAATTTTGACAAAATCTATGTTTTTTCAAATAAAATTTGTTGACAGTTGTTTGTAATCTGTAATATTATTTGTTCATCGCAAAACAAACTAGTTTGATTTTAAAAAAATGCAGTTTCAAATATAATTAATAATTTAATTTAAAAGCCATGATGAGAAATAGTAAAAATATTAAGTTCTTAAACAGAGAGTTCCCGGTTGGTGCGAGGGGCGTAAGACAATATTTTGAACACATCTCTGAGCTGAGCACCGAACCCTTTTTGGTAGTAGACTGTTTCCGGATTCCCTGCACCCGTTATCGTGCTAGAGTATAGCTTAATTGCTGCACTTGAAGAGGTTGGTATCGTGAGGTATCAATAAATAGAGGTGGAACCACGTGAGTATTACTCCCGTCCTCTAGCTATTCTATATAGCTAGAGGTCGGGAGTTTTTTGTTTTTCAAGAATATTTTTAAGGGAGAGAGTAAAAATGAATAAAAAATTAATGTCAGCAATTATCATGTGTATGATTTCAATATTAGTTGTAACGGGTTGTGGAAAAGAGAAACGAAATGCGAACGAAGTAGTTGTTGGTTTAGACGATACTTTTGTTCCAATGGGTTTTAAAGATGATAAAGGAAAGGTCGTTGGTTTTGATATCGATTTAGCAAATGAAGTGTTTAAACGTGAAAAGATGACAGTAACTTTCCAACCAATTGATTGGTCAATGAAAGAGACTGAATTAAAGTCTGGTAATATCGACGCAATTTGGAATGGTTATTCAATTACACCGGAGCGTGAGAAAAAAGTTGATTTCTCAAGTCCTTATTTAAAAAATAGACAAGTTATTATCACACTTGCAAATTCAAAAATAAAAACAAAAGCAGATTTAAAAGGTAAAAATGTTGGTATTCAAGAAGGATCAAGTTCTTTAGATGCAGTTAATAAAGATGAAAAATTAGTAAAATCTTTCAATGGTAGCAAACCAGTATTATACGAAAATAACAACCAGGCTTTAATGGACTTAGAATCTAAACGTGTTGATGTAGTTGTCGCAGATGAAACATTAGCTCGTTACTATATGAATAAAAGAGGCCAAGACAAATACAAAATTTTAAACGATAACTTTGGTGAAGAAGAATATGGAATAGGCGTTAGAAAAGACGATGATGCTTTACTTAAAAAAATTAACAAAGAAATTGATGCTATGAAAAAAGATGGCACTTACGACAAAATTTATAAAAAATGGTTCGGTACATTGAAATAAAAAGGAGATTATAATCATGGAACAAATTACATCTTTATTACCTTCCATGCTTGATGGATTAACAGTAACGCTAGAGGTTTTCTTAATTACTCTGGCGTTATCAATCCCACTTGGAATCGTTATAGCACTTGGAAGACTTTCTAATATAACAGCAATTAAATCAATAGTAAGTTCTTATATACTTTTAATGCGTGGCACACCTCTACTTTTACAAATAATCTTTATTTTTTTTGGTTTACCATTAATAGGAATTGTATTTGACCGCTTTACAACAGTTATTATCGCATTTACATTAAATTACGCCGCATATTTTGGTGAAATTTTCAGAGCCGGCATTCAATCGGTTGATAAAGGGCAATATGAAGCAGCTGAGGTTCTAGGCTTAAGTCGCAGTCAAACATTTAAACGAATTATTCTACCTCAAATGACAAAAAAAGTACTACCTCCTGTTTCGAACGAGGTAATTACGCTAATTAAAGATTCGGCTCTTGTATATGTAGTTGGACTTGACGATATGCTTCGAGTAGCAAAAATCGCTTCTAATACTAGTGCGTCGCTACTCCCTCTTGTTTTCGTTGGTATCATCTATCTACTATTAACAGCAGTATTAACTACATTATTTAAAAGTTTAGAAAATCGATATTCATATTATAAATAAGGAGAGACTTATATGTTAAAAGTAAATAACTTAACAAAACAGTTTAATAAACAAACAGTATTAAATGAAGTCTCTTTTGTAGTCAATAAAGGAGAAATTGTTACCCTTTTAGGACAATCTGGAGCCGGAAAAACAACTATTCTACGTTGCATTAATGGCTTGGAAAGTTTCGATGGTGGATCAATTGAAATAGATGGTCAGATCATTAAATCTAAAAAGGATCTTTTAAAAGTACGAAAAAACATCGGTCTCGTTTTTCAAAACTATAATTTATTCCCTCACAAAACAGTAATTGAAAACATTATTGAAGCGCCAATGCTTGCATTAGGATTGAATAAAGAAGAAGCTTCAAAAAGTGCTATGAATTTATTAGAACAAGTTGGTTTAAGCGAAAAAGCAAATTCGTACCCTAACGAGCTATCAGGTGGTCAACAACAACGTGTAGCCATTGCTAGAGCATGTGCACTGCAACCAAAAATTCTTTGCTTCGATGAACCTACTTCAGCTTTAGATCCTGAACTAACGAACGGCATTGCTGAAATTATGAAAAATTTAGCAAAAAACGGAATGAGTATACTAGTCATTACTCATGATATGGAATTTGCAAAGAATGTCTCGACTCGCACTCTTCTTGTAAAGGAAGGTAAGGTTTTAGAAAGTGCCTAATTAAGGTGGCTACTAGATGATACTTTGAATGTTTTTACTTAGATTTACACTATTTTCTTATATTCAATGTACTAAAATTGTAAATCTAGGTAAAATCGACTTCATTTTAGGTGAATTTAGCTTCTTATTTGCGGATTCACCTTTTTTATTTGCAGTTCTACTTCTTTATTTGCGCCACCATAAAAAAAGAGGCCACAATATTGCTAGCCTCCCCACAAATCAATGAAAAAACTTACTAATAAAGGATAACCCCATTATTAAAGCGACGATAAAGCATAAAATAACTAAACGTTTTTCATGTTTATTTGAAGAGTGCATGTCATCTCCTCCGCTCTATTTTTTACCTTGAATATATTCGGCATCAAATAAAAATAATTTAAATAAGAATAGCAATGATGGTACTAGTAGGAGTAAGCCTAATAAAAATACGGTTACTAGCATTGTTCCGGACGTTTGATTTGTGTAGCCATTATAGATTGTTATATATGGGTCTAAAATATATGGCAAGTGAGCTGCTCCATAACCGAAAAATGCGAAGAAGAATTGGAGCATAACAAAGATAAAAGCTGTTCCGTAGTTTCGTTTTATTAAAATTAAAGTTGATGCAATCAGAAAGCAAATTAGTGATAGTAAAAACATCCACCAATAATGGTTAATGATATTTTGATAAAATCTAGGATTGTTATCTCGTAATCCTACAAATACAAGGAAGCTTGATAGGATTGTTGGAACGGTCCAAAATAGGGCGTATTGTCGTAAAATTGCTAGGGCACTGTCATCCTTTGCTTTACTAGCGTAATATGTCAAAAATGTTGCGCTAATATATAAAACTGAAATGATTGCAATGATTACAACACTCCATGAATAGATACTTGTTAATAAATTTTTAGCTAAAAATTGAACGACCCCGTTTTTTTCAAAAATATATCCTCCACCAGAGATTGTTAGAACTGTACAAAGTGATGCAGGTATTAACAAGCCAGTCGCTCCGTATAGGAATAAATATACTTTATTTTGCTTTGAACCGTAGTTTGAAAATGCGTAGAATGATCCTCTAATTGCTAACAGTACTAGTGATATACTACCTGGGATTAATAAAGCTGTACCATAGTAGAATGCAACACTTGGAAAGAATCCAATAATCCCTACAAAGAAAAATACAAAAAATACGTTGGTAATTTCCCATACTGGTGATAAATATCTACTAATTAAATTATTTATTAAATGATCCTTCTTCGTAACCTTTCCGTAATAAGCAAAGAATCCCGCACCGAAGTCAATTGATGCAATGATGATATATCCATATAGGAATGTCCATAAAACGATTATTCCTAATAACTCAATATTCAAAGAAGCTCACCCTCCTATTCATCAGCTCTGTTCACTCTTAATAAACAAAGCCTATTTTTTTAAACGATATTGAAGTTCATCTTCGGGTGGATTATGAATGAACATTTTTCGAATTACGATTGTACAAAACACTCCTAAAAATACATACAATACAAAAAATAACCAAAACATTCCGCCTAGTCCTTTGGCTGTTGTGGCCCCTTCTGAAACCTTCATATATCCTCTTAATATCCATGGCTGACGGCCAACTTCAGCAATCATCCATCCTAGTTCGATATTAATCATCGCTACTGGTCCGGTCATTGCTAGTCCACGTAATAGCCATTTATTGTGCATCCAATTTTTCTTTTTAATTGAAAATACAACAAAAATAAAGGTCATCGATATAATTAAGCCAACAAAGGTCATCTTAATATCAAATAAATAATGTATGTATAAAGGTGGGGTCTCATCTTTTGGAAATTCATTTAAACCGATTACTGGCGCATTGAAATCTGAAAAAGATAAAAAGCTTAATAATTTAGGAATGCGAATTTCATATTTTACTTCATGGGTCTGATCGTCTAGTGTTCCGAATAAGACAAAGTCAGCCCCTTTCTGTGTTTCAAAGTGCCATTCGATTGCGGCTAACTTTTCCGGTTGGTATTTAGCAAGAAATTTTGCTGAGACATCCCCTGTTATTCCAGTTAAAATGGCGAATATTAATCCTAATGTAGCCGCTAATCGTAGACCTTTTCGTGTATATTCTGTATTCATTCCTCTTAATAATTGAATTGCAGCAATCGAAGTCAATATGAGAGCAGATGCAACATATGCAGTAACGATTACATGCAATGTTTTTGATGGTGCCGCTGGATTAAACATCGCGGCAATTGGATCGACCGTTTTAATGGCTCCATTTTCCAAGGTAAAACCTTGTGGCGTATTCATAAATGCATTTACGGTAGTGATAAAAAATGCTGACAAGGTCGATCCTAATATTACTGGTAAAATAATTAACCAATGATAAATAGGCTTTTTAAAACGATCCCATGTATATAAATATATTCCAAGAAAGATTGCTTCAAAAAAGAAAGCAAATGTTTCCATAAATAACGGAAAACTAATAGCCTGACCTGCAATTCTCATAAAGCTCGGCCATAATAAAGATAGTTGTAGACCGATACACGTTCCGGTAACTACTCCAACTGCAACAGTAATGGTGTAGCCTCTAGCCCATCTCCTTGCCATCAACGAATAATGTGGGTCTTTTTTTACTATCCCTAAACCCTCAGCAATCGCAATCATTAATGGGATCCCAACACCAATCGTTGCAAAAATAATGTGAAATACTAGTGTCATACTTGTTAGTAATCTACTGAGTGTGACATTATCCAACTCCATCTGCTATCCCCCCTACACTGTAATATCTTATTGTCCATTGGAATTAATTATTCTAAACAAATTTTTACTAATGTTACTATTTTGTGAAATTTATCACTCTATATACTTTTCACGTTCGCATCTATAAAAGTATGTTCCTCTAGCAATAAAGGTATACGTTAAGTTACGGATTAAGAAAGGTGGAAATAAAGAAAGAAAAATTGGCGAAGATAGGGCATAGTTTCACTTATGCCTGAATTAGAAACTACGTCGATTTCTCTTTCTAAACGGGAAAAAAACCACAAGAAAATATCTCGTGGTTTACTCCTTAATAGTGCTTACAGTTAGCCCTTTATATTAATTTATTAATCGGACAATGCGTTTCTTTTTCCAAGAAAATTTGTAGTAAAAATAGTTTAGACAAAGGCCAACTATAAAGGCTGCCGGATATCCTACCCAAATTCCTTTCATTCCGAGATATGTGTAATGAGACAATAGATAAGCTACTGGTACTTCAATGCACCATATTACGAAAATACTAATGAGAGTTGGCCAGAGAACTGCGCCGCTTGCTCGCATTGTTGACGTCAAAATAAATGAATGGCCAAGGATTAAATATCCCCATAATGTGATCATTAATAAACTATTCGCAATTTGAACTGTACTTGCATTTGTTAAGAATAAATTTAAAATCGGTTCCGAGAAAAGATAGGTTAATAAAATGACTATGCCCCCTAGCACATAGTTAAGTAGTAATCCAATTTTAATAACTTGGTTTAATCGTTCAAACTGATTCGAACCAATTGACTGGGCAGCAAAAATTGATACTGCAATACCAATACAGATTGACGGCATCTGAACATAGCTTAATAATTGATTTACTACCCCATATGAAGCTGTAGCATTTGATCCATAATGATTAACAAACGTAATAACGGCGATTTCTGAAATAGAAAGAAAAACCATATTTATACTAGTCGGTATACCAATTTTTAAAATTAATTTTAATAGTTCCAAATCCATTCGTAAATATTTTCTAATTGATGAATCAATCCTAAGAGGATGCTTCGTTTTATATAAGTAAATAATTAGAATGATACATGTTAAAATCGTTGAAACAACTGATGCATACGCCGCTCCGTAAATTCCTAACCTCGGAATACCAATCCATCCAAATACTAAAGGCGGTAAAAGGGCAACATTTAAAACCGTACTCAATACCAGAAAGTAAAATGGAGTTTTCGAATCTCCTATACCTCTCATGAGAGTCGTATAAACCATATAGATAAATAAAACTGGTATTGACCAAAATAAAATCGACGCATAATGACTACTTACATTAAGAATATTTTCAGGTGTCCCTATTAATTTAAGTAAATCTTTAATAAAAAGATTACCAATAATAGCTAAAGCGACAGCAAGAATTAAAGTAAAAGTAAGAGTTGTTCCAACAATGGCTTTTAACCTCTCATCAAACTTTGCTCCATATGCCTGACCGATTAAAATTGAACTACCAGATCCAATTCCAATAATAAAAGAAACCAAAAAGAAAAATATTGGAAAGAACGCAGAAATTGCAGCTAGAGCATTTTCTCCTAGCCAATTCCCCACTATAATCATGCTAAAAACTTGGCCAATTGACTGCAGAATATTACTTAAAAGCAATGGAATTAAAAACAGAATCATAGGACGTAATAAAGTAAATTTTGTTACCTTTTGCCTATCGGGATTTATCTCTGATGTAATCAAGCTTGATCACCCTTGCCATTAAATGAGTTATAACCTCGTTCACCGAACGGTTGCAGTTTTTCCAGCCATTTTTCCTCAAGCTTCTTTAAATCGCCCTTTATACCTAATGGACTAATATCTTCTTCTTTCAAAACTTCTAATTCCTCAAAAACAAATGATTCTTTACCATATTCATTCCATTCTTGTTGAAGAGCTTGATTTGTACAAGACCCTGCCTCTAATTCAAATTTCTTTCCATTTATTGTTTTTAAATTTTTAGTACTTACAATAAATATTTTTTCATTTTTAACATTCCTAATTTGGTATATTCCTGCTTGCACTTTCGTTTCTTTATACTGCATTTTTAATTCTTTTTTCCTACTCATTTCATAACAATCCTTTCTTTTACTAAACTTTTAGCCAATAACTACTTCCATCTGCCTTACGATCAATAAATCCATACTCAATTAAATATCTTCTTAAAATGACATAGTCATGGTAAATAGCTGTTAGTACTGCATTTATCTCTTTTTCTGTATATGACTGATTTGGTGAAAATCTTTTAGCGATTTCTCTCAAAACTACGAGTTTTTGTTTTTCCTTTAATGGAAATTTTGTTAATGGGCCATCCACGCCTTCAGGAAAATATTTCTTTAAACTTTTTTCCTTCTCGTCTTCTGTAATGTTATAACGATCATCAACCATTTTCGCCGTTTTATGAAGTGGCAAAAAGTTTGGAGCATGCTGATCCTTTTCCTTTAAAAGCTCCATCAATACGAGGAATAATTTCGCTTGTCGCTCTTTTTCTTTTAAAACAAAGCGATGATTCCTAATTGTTGAAGCACTGCCAATTCCGGTTTCTTTTTGAATATCTGCATCACTCTTACCTTGGTAAAAAAGACTTAGAAGATGGTTTTGATGTTCAGTTAATCCTGTCAACTTTTTATCAAGTTTAATTAAATAGTCGAAAACAGAATTATGATTACGTTCTATATGAATTTTCATAAACTTTTCAGCTTCATATAAAACACCAGAATCTTGGTAAACAATTCCTTTCTCAATTTTTTCACTACAAAGGAGGCATGAATAATGATCCTTCTCTTCGCTATACCCTTGTTTTAATTCTTTATTTCCAGCATTCCAAAAAGCATCTAAATTTTCCATTTGGCAAACACAACCTTTTATCGTCTATTAATATACAAACAAATAATAAAAATGTTTATTAATTAGTAAACATAATATGTCATTGTTTATAAATTGTCAATTTCATTAAAATTTAATTCCAAAATTCATATATTGATCAAAAAATCTTTGTAATATTCACTGCAAATGAAATTCATTCAATTATTTTCAAAAATAATAATTAAATGGCATTTATTTTTAACATTTCCAGTTATTACCTGAAAAAACTTACAAAATAGTACTTTGTTCCCTTTACAAACATATTCACTTAAGACACCAGAACCAATTTAAAATCAACAATTGACAATTCTTTACAGTACTTTACAATTAAATTGTAAAGATAATTTAATATTTGTCATATTTCAGCATGTTAAAAAGAACTATTTTACTTATTATTTTCTTAATAGACTAATATTTTTTAAGAAAAAACAGTAAAATTAAATATATAAACAAATCAGGCTTTGACTATATATCGTTCACGTGTAATCGGAAGTGATTTCTATAAAAGTTAGGGGGAAGTTATGTCAATTTACCAAGAAAAACTTATTGAGCTTTTATCCGTCGAACAAAAATTCGATAGATCGTATTTGCATATTAAACTATTATTTAATCAAGAAATTGAGCTTCATTGGGAAATTGACAACAAAACGGCTAATCTTTTGAAATCAAAAATTAATTTTGATGAGAATGTGAAGTATAATCTTTCGTTAAATAGTTCTTGGTATGAGGAAAAAGGTGAGTTTACTAGTTTTGTAACTAAAACTAGTAATCATAAAAGCGAGAAAATCTACTTTTCATGTTCAGAGGAATACCATCTCCAACTCCATTCCATAAAAAATATGAAAGATCTTAGAATACTAATCGATTTGCCTTATTTATCAATTACTCGATCAAGTTCAAAAAACGAAAAGAATAACTCGAAACGGTATAAGCTTTATGGGTGGATTACTGTTGCGACTATAAGTCTTCTTTCTATTATTTTAATAGGTTATAAGAGTCACACTTGTGTCTCAAAATCCTTTTTTTGTGGAAAAAAACCAGCAAAAGCTGAAAGTGTTGCCAAGGCACAAAACATAAAAGTTAATGAAAAACAAAACAAGATAGAGCAGCAAAAACAAGATTCAAAGAAGACTTCAATTAAAAATGTCTCTCAACCGAATTCTCAAATAAATGAACCAGACGTTAGATATGCAAAACAAGAACCCGTAAAGAAGCCCGTCCTATCAATCTACCCAACTACAGAGTTAAAAAACGTAGTAAGTTATAGCATCCCAGAAGGCAGCGTAGCACTTACATTTGATGATGGTCCATCGAAATATTCAAAGGAATTTGTTAATATATTAAAAAAATACAAGGTCGGGGGAACGTTTTTCTATATTGGGGAAAATGTTCAAAGATTCCCTGAAAATGTTCTATATGCATATTCAAACGGCTACTCAGTCGGAAGCCACTCTATGCACCATTATGACTTCGTAAAACTATCTTATAAACAACAAGAAAATGATTTAATTCAAACGAACAATCTAATCAAAAATATTACGAAGCAAGACACAGTTCTCTTTAGACCTCCATACGGAGCAAAAAACGAAGCAACTATTCAATTAATGCAAAAACATCAATTTAAAATGGTTTTATGGAATAAAGATACTGAAGACTGGAAAAACCGCAACACAAATACAATTATTCATTATGTAAAAAGCTACACCGAGTCTGGTAGCATCATTTTACTTCATGAATCCAAACCTTCTTTAGATGCTTTACCTCAAATTATTGAATATCTTAAATCAAAAAATTTAAAAATAGTTAGTTTAAATTAAAAAAGTAGTCACGCTATAGTGACTACTTTTTTATTCATTTCTTCCCTGCATCAGTGTAAAACTTCTCCCTTGTTAGTTCAAAAATGTACGAAAATTTATTTTCCTCATTTGTTGACTCTCTCTCGATTTTACCTTTATTACTAAATTTATTTCTCTCTAGTAATTGGATAGATTTTTGATTTCCCGACTGAACATCGCCTTCTATTGTTTGTAGATTTAATACTTTGAATCCGTAATCTAGCACTGTTTCAATTGCTTCCTGCATGATTCCTTTTCCTTGAAGCTCCGGTGAAAGTTCGTATCCGACTTCCCCCTTTGATTGTTCGATTGCAAAATTCCACAAACAAATTGTCCCAATCAATTGATCACTTTCTTTAAGTGTAATTGCCCAAAGAACCCATTCATTACGTTCTATTCCTTCATTAATCATATTAATGTATTGCAGTGCTTCATCTATCTCTTTTACGAGCGGTCGGCTAATATACTTGGACATTTCTTTATTTGATCGCAATGCAAATATTTCATTTTTATCCTCTTGGTTCATTTGTCTTAAAATTAATCGTTCCGTGATTAATTTTGGAAATGGTTTGAAATTAAGGCTCTCCATTCTAATTTATCCTCCAATTGAAATACTTAAATCAGTACAACTTGTTTCAATTCTATTATCTCTAATCTAATTATGTAATGAAATACTTCTAATAGAAAAAGCACTACTTTATGTAATGCTTCTTTTACGTATTTATTTAGTTTTTATCATGAAATATAAGAACCAATTTCCATGAATGCCGTCTTCAATAGCCGCTCGATTAAAGACATTTTTAACAGTTTGATTCGTTGTACTGTCGGCAATTTTTAGATAAAAGCGACTATCGTATTGTTCTCCAATAAATAAGGCCTCAATTCCTTGTTTAAAGGTTTTCCCACATACTTGTGTAATTTTGGCTTCAATTGTTCTTCCAGTTAATATTCGATAAACTTGTTGAAACGCTTCATAATGTCTAACATCATCTTCACGAATCTCATTAATCACTACTTTTGTAGCATCATTTGGTGCTTGTTGTCCTAATTGTGCAAGGCAATTGATTGCATTATATTTTAAGTTAATCGCTTTTTCAATGTCTCTTTCTAGTTCAGCGTTTAACTGTCTATAGTAATCGTAATAACTATTTGGATTTTGATAAGAATACATATGTCCCCTCCTCTTTACCACATATTACTTTATGGGTAAACGAAGTATTGGGTGCGTGTCTAGATAATGGTATGGATTTAGGAAAACGAATGGTTTAAAAAAGATTAAAGGAATAATCAATTACAAGGAATAGGGTAGAATAAGGAGCAGAGTAAAGAATTTAAGATTGAATTAATATTAATACCTAAGTGCAAGGGATTGGATCCTTGCTTTTTTATTTTTTTGAACAAACTTTTCTTTTTCTTCCCCATTTCTCTACACTTCATTGTTCCTAATTTTCATAGTACATTTTTACGAAAATACGCGTTTTCGGTATGATTTATTTTTAGTAAAAATTTAACTTATATTTTTTTTATTTTTTATAAAACTTTTTCGAATAGGTATACGTCTTTTATATGTGTACCTTCTTAGATACGTATCTCAAAAAAGGAGCTCTTTACATGAAGGGGAAGTTAAACTTAGAAAAGGAACTTGTTGATTTTATTATTAATAATAAAGACGATTTTTATCGTTTAGCATATAGCTACGTTAAAAACTCAGAAGATGCGGTGGATATATTACAAGATTCTATTCAAAAAGCCATTTCCTCAAAAGATAAATTGAAAAATGAACAATCTTTAAAAAGTTGGTTTTATAGAATTGTAGTAAATACAGCATTAGATTTTTTAAGAAAACAGAAAAAAATAATGGTAGTGGATGAAGAAACGATTGAGTTATATTCTCCAGGCCAAGATGATAATTACACCAATATTGATTTAGAACGGTCATTAGAATCTTTACCAACTAAATACCGTGCTGTAATTGTCCTAAGGTATTTCGAAGACCTTAAAATCGAAGAAGTTGCAGAAATTTTACAGGAAAGTCCAAATACAATAAAGACTCGTTTATATAAAGCTTTAGAAATACTCCGGATTAAAATGAAATGAATTTATTTTTTAGGAGGCCAATTAGTTGGATAAGAAATTAGAAAAATTAAGATCGGACTACAAGAATGTCCCCATTCCTGATAACTTGGACATAATCGTTAAAAAAGCAATTAAACGCTCCATGCAAAAAAGATATCCTCTAAAATCGATTACTGGATTTGTTGCCGCAGCACTATTTGTTTTATCAATTAACACTAGTTCATCATTCGCAAAGACTTTATCAAATGTTCCAATACTTGGAAATGTTATTAATGTACTAACTTTTACTGAATTTACTGTAAATGAACCAACCTATAAAGCGAATTTAAAGGTTCCTGCTGTTACTAATTTAAAAAATAAAGATTTAGAGCAAAGCTTGAACAAAAAATACTTAGATGAAAACCGTAAGCTTTATGAACAATTCAAGAAAGAAACAGAATCAGTCAAAAAGGATTCTGGTGCGCACTTAGGAATTGACAGTGGTTATGAAGTCAAAACAGACAATGAGGATATATTGTCTATTGAACGATATGTTGTCAATACTGCTGCTTCTTCGTCAACAACTATGAAGTTTGACACGATTGATAAGAAAAAAGAAATCTTATTGTCATTACCAATCCTTTTTAAAGATCAATCATATGTAAAAATAATTAGTGAAAATATTAAAGAACAGATGAAAGAGCAGATGAAAAAGGACGAAAGTAAGGTATACTGGATACCTGAGGCAAATCTTGATTATTCAATTGATGCTTTTACAAGTATTAAAGAGAATCAAAATTTCTATATAAATAATGATCATAAATTAGTTATCTCATTTGATAAATATGAAGTAGCTCCTGGCTATATGGGTATAGTAGAATTCATTATTCCAACTAACATTCTTTCCAAAGATTTAGTCGGTAATCATTATATAAGATAGCAGGGTTTCCTTAAATTATCCTTAATAAAGCAACAATATAAACAAATGAATTTAAAAGGGCCTCTCTCATTTTGAGAATTGGCTCTCTTTTAAGCGAAATGAAATAGATAAAATAATAAGCCAAATATATAAAGATAGGGCTAATATTAGTAGTTATATTAGGGGAAGGGGTCGTTTATAATGAACTTTTTGGTTCGGAAAGTTAGAAAATTAGATTTTCCAAGCGTTCAACATTCTTTTGAGAGAGAAATCGTTTATGAGGTGTTTAAACGAAGAGGCAACGCTTATGTCTAATACAAACAAACAATATCGTTACATGGGCGGATTAGATGGGCTTAGAGCTTTAGCGGTTTTGTCAGTAATTGCATATCACTTAAATTTCTCCTGGGCATCTGGAGGGTTCTTAGGAGTATCGGTCTTCTTCGTACTTTCAGGTTATTTAATTACTGATCTATTAATTGCAGAATGGAGTATTAATAATAGAATCGACTTAAAAGGTTTTTGGTTCCGTCGCGCCAAAAGACTTTTACCTGGGATGTTTACGTTATTACTTATTGTCATAGCATTCGTTTCATTGTTTAAATCATCTATGATCGAAAATTTAAAACAAGATTCGGTAGCTGCAATCTTTTACTACAGTAATTGGTGGTATATTTTTCATCATCTTTCGTATTTTGATTCATATGCAAACCCATCATTATTAAATCATTTTTGGTCGTTAGCAGTTGAAGAACAATTTTATATCATTTGGCCAATCCTTACTCTATTAGGTTTAAAATATATTAAAAATAAGGATCGACTGTTCTTATTTACATTAATCGGCGCTCTTGTTTCAGCAATATTAATGGCTATATTATTCCATCCAGGGAGTGATCCGAGTCGAGTATATTACGGTACTGATACGAGAGCCTTTTCATTACTAATAGGTGCAGCTTTAGCACTAGTATGGCCGAGTCGAAAGCTTACAAATCACGTTACAAAGTCTGGAAAAATTTTAATTGATGTAGTTGGAATTACAGGTTTATTTATTTTTCTACTTATGGTGGGGAAAACAAATCAATATGATAGTTTCCTATATCGTGGGGGAATGTTCCTATTATCAATTTCTGCTGCTATGCTAATTGCGGCGCTTGCACACCCTACAAGTAAGATTGGTAGATTCTTATCAATGAGACCATTGAAATGGATTGGATTACGTTCATACGGTATATATTTATGGCAATACCCCGTAATTATATTATTTACCCCTAAAGTAAATGCAGGTGATGTTTCAATCTTTAGAGCACTTATTCAAATTACTTTAATATTTGTTCTTGCAGCACTTTCATATCGCTACATTGAAGATCCGATTCGAAAAGGCAAACTAAGATTACTTTTAAAGAACTTCCTCTCAGGAAATATTAATATAAAAGAATTTTTCTACAAACATATCGTCATGATTAGCACGTTTGTTTTATTAGCTGGAATTGCTAGCTTTGGGCTATCAGTACTTCCAGACGCTCAAGGAGTAAAAGCAAGCTCAGAGGTAGAGTCAGTTCAATCCGTATCAAAGCAATCAGCTGAAACGGTACAAAACGATGTTAAAAATCCTCCTTCAACTAACGTAGTTGATCATGATAAAGTAGCAACTAAGCCAGTTCAGCATAACGAAAGCAATAACCTATCAAAAACCGACGAAAATCCATCAAAAACTGATGAAAAGCCCGTTGCAAATAATATAACCAATCAAAATGAACCAGATCAGAATGTACAAAAGAATGCCGATAAAAATGAGAATAAGAATGAAGATCAGAATTCGAATGTAAATACTAGCCAAACTCCAACTAACACTAATAAACCTGATGTTACGGATAATCAAAAAAACATCTTTATTATTGGAGACTCGATTGTGATTAATTCGATTCCTCAGCTCAAAAAGACCTATCCTTCTTTATCAGTAAACGCTAAAATTGGTAGACAATTTACTGAAGCAACTAGCATTATTCAACAAGCTAAAAACACAAATTCGCTTGGTAATATTGTTGTCATAGAACTAGGTACAAATGGTCCATTCACTGGAAAACAAATGTCTTCTCTAATTGATTTAATTGGAAAAGATCGAAAAATTTTATTTGTAAACACGCGAGTACCTAGACCTTGGGAATCTTTCGTTAATAAAACTTTAAGAGAAGTTTCAAATAGATATCCTAATACTAGAGTTCTAGACTGGCATAGTGCTAGCGCAAATCATAGCTCATACTTTTCACCAGACGGCGTTCATTTAAAACCAAATGGTGCAACAGTATTTGCCTCATTAGTAACAAATGCAATTGAATCGTGGAAGTAAGATGAGTAAAACCACAAGGGCATCATGTTCCTTGTGGTTTACTTTTTGTTTTTTTATCGAATCACAGTCACTCTTTGGTGCAGAATGGCCCTTATGACCGAAATTTAGTGGTTTATGCACAAAACTCACTCATTTATGAACAAAACTAACGCATTTACGCACAAAAAAGCTGCTTTATGAATAAAGTTAACAACTTAATCAACACAGGACATATTATGTTCGCTTCCAACAACTTACTCATTATCAAATTTTTTGGTTTTAGATATTAAAACAAGTCCAATAATCAAAATAATGATATATGAAAATAAAGCATACTGTTCTAATCCAAAAGGTAAGATAAAATTAAAATTGCCACTGCTAAACCAAGGCACAATGCCTCTTATCAAACCTTGTATGCTTATAATAAATAAGGCAATACCTAATACTCGCAAAAGCGTATTAATAACCGTTCACTCCTTATTACATTAACATTTTTTAATTAACAAGTTTATCTTAACATAGCTAGTAGAACTTTCTAAACGTAATAAAACCACAAGGTACACCCCTTGTGGTCAAATTAATCTTTTAACTAATTAAAGCTCTTCTTCAATTCTTCTAACGATAATTTACTTGTTTTTTCAACTGGTTTAATTGAAGTAGGGAAATATGGATTTGTTGTCATAAAGTTCTTTTCAACATAATTGAAGTCTACTAGATCAACTACTCCATCTTTATTTAAATCTTCCTTCAAGTTATCGCCTGTTGCCTTCGCTTTATTTGCAATTATTTTTGCATCGTAAATGTCGATTACATTATCTCCATTTAGATCTCCCGCAGCAGCGGTGTCAGTGTAAGCGATGTAGTCTATTCCTTGGACTGTTCCGTCTATTAATTTACTTAATTTAAGTTTTTTACTATATTGATAGTGTCCTGGAATGTTGACTACTAATGTGTAATCATCTGCAGTAGCTGGAATATCAAAAATAGTCATATATCCATTTTCTGAAATATCCGCTTTATATTGTTTTCCATTTTTGCCCACAACATATGCTTTTACACCTAATTTTGAATAATCTAAGTCATAGTTATAAAAGTTAACTGCCTCACCGTGGAAATAGCCTTCTAAAACTGAGTGTTGAGCTATGAATTTAAAGTGATTAGCGTATGTTGGTAATGTAACTTGATTCCCTTCATTGGTCTGATAAGTTGATTCCTGATAATAAAATCCGCTTTCTCTCATATAGTTAAGATCGCTCACGACTTTTAGATTAATATCTAACAAATCAATATTGCCATTAATTTTCACCGGTAATTTTGTCTTTTTGTCCTTAATATCAATTGAAATTGTCGTCATATTTGACCAAGTGTCTTCTGCTACTTGTGGTTTACCAATACGAACACTCCAATTATTTTTCTTTATTAACTCATCTAATTGCTTCGATTGCTTTACACTCGTGACTTTATAATAGTTAGGAATATTGATTGTTGCATTTGCACTTGTTAAATCCTTTGCATTATGGACAGTAAACGTACTCGTAAACTCTGAACCAAGCGTTACTTCTTTCGCCGCTGTATTAATCGTTGAATATCGATCACCTTTATTAATAATTGTAAAATCAGGGAAAATTGGGTTACCTGCAGTTGCATAGTCATAAGTATAAACTGCTATATTTGTAGGGTAATTAACATACTCTTCTGGTAGTACTCCAAATTTAAAATCTCCATTTGCTGTAGGGAAAAATTGTGCTGTTGGCCAAGATGAATCCTGGTAAGCATAAACCATATTCGCTTCTTGTGTCAGATTATGTCCTTTGCTATTTAAATAGTCAATCGTATCATCATACACATTGCCGTGGACCCAATAAGCTTTGTAGTCTTTACCATCTATTGGGTTTGTTTCAGTTGTTAAATCATCACTAGTAATTTCATTTATGCCTGTCTTTTTATCAAATATTACTTTTGGAGGAGTATTATCAATTACCATATCATTGTCTACTTTATAGGTTTTCCCATCTGCATCTGTACCAATATAAGAAATGATATACTTACCTTCATCTAATGATTCATATTCTAGTGATAGTGGTTTATTTGGGTTGCCTGTAAATAATTTTACATCACCTGAAAATCCGTACATCACTAAGTAGTCTGTATCAACATTTGCTCCATCTAAATCGAAAGTACCGTATAGACCAATTGGTTTTCCAGATAAATCACTAACAACAACATCTATTTTTTTCATTTCACTGTTTAATCTGATTGTAACTGGAGTAAAAGGTAATATATCTGGGTGGTAATTACTTAGATCACTCGTAATTGCATTCTTAAAGAATTCAACCTTTGCGAAGCCACTTGTTGTATAACGAACATGGAATGGAATTTGATATTCCTGTGTCTTTGATTCATTTTCTACGTAAATATACCCTTCATAAATACCAACCTCAGCAGAATTTGGTATAGATATTTTCGCATCTACATTAACGCTCTCGTTTCCATTAACTGTTACAGTTGAAGGTAATACTAGTTTTACTCCGTTTTTACTAGCATCCTTTGAAACACTATCGATCGTTAAAAATTCTACTCTCGTATGATATGTTTCATTTTGATCACTTAAGTTTTTAATATTAATTGATGTTGTTCGATTTTGTTCCTCACTTGTTTGCGTAATACTTCCAAATGGTAACGAACCTGAAACATCATCAATCTGTTTTTTTAATCCGTCCTCATCTAATGTATATGTTTTATTCTGAACTTCGACTAAAGTCGTATTATGAACGGCTTCATATGCATCTACTCGTCCAGCTCCAACTTCGTTTACATTATAAGTTCTTCCTTTTAACGGATCTGCTGTATTCATAAGAGCAGCTTTTACATCTGCAACAGTATAATCTGGATGGGATTGAAGAAGTAATGCAGCTACTCCCGCAACATGCGGTGTAGCCATTGAAGTTCCATCCATACTAGCGTAACTAGTTGAATAATCCGTACCCTCCTGGGGATTGTTTATATATTCTGGAACCGTTGAAAAAGTGGATACTCCAGGTGCAACTACATCTGGTTTAATATCAAAATTATTACTAACAGGACCACGGGAACTAAAGTCTGCTAATACATCGCCCGAAGTCATATTTGACTGTAAATCTGTCATTTTTAATTTAGCATCTGGATTCTTTTTAAGTTCATCTACAATGCTTTGCCCCTCATCTTGACTCATTTTAAAGGTAGGTACATACCCAAAGTTTTCGCCTAGGAAAAATGGAATCTCATCCTCTATATTGTTATAAATTAACACTGCCACCGCCCCTTTTTCATGAGCACGACGAATTTTTTCGTCAAAAGATAATGTACCGCGTGAGATCAGCGCCACTTTCCCGGTAACATCTTTATTTGCATAATCTTCTTCTGCACCGATACCTACGTCAACAACATTCAATTTTTTATCAATAACACTTAAATAATCTTTGCCTAAGCCATGAGCCATTAACTCATTACTAACTACAGCCTTACCTATACTCGTTTTTACTGTCGGTATATCTGTAGGGACATCACTTGCCCCAACAGTAATTGCTAGTGGTGATGAACCAGGTGACCCTAAGGATCCTGGTGTCGGACCCGCATTTCCTCCAGCTACAACAGGAACTACCCCTTGCAGCGCTGCATTATTAATCGCTACAGCTGTTGCATCCAAAGAATAATTATTGCTGTTTCCTAAAGATAGATTAATAACATCCATACCATCTTCTACAGCTTTCTCAATACCAGCTATAATCCAAGAATCATATCCTGAACCATAGTGACCAAGTACTCGATATGCGTATAAATCAACGTTCGGAGCAACACCGGTCATTGCATATTCAACATTATTACGTGGGTTTGAAGCAATTGTTCCTGCTACATGTGTTCCATGTTCGGTAACAAATGGTCGACCATCGACTTCGGCAGGCTCACCAGAAGCGATAAGATCAGCAGGCGTTGACTCCATCGGATCTGAGTCATTATCTACAAAATCATAACCACCTTTATAAGCATCCTTCAAATCCGGGTGATTATAATCTATACCTGTATCAAGAACACCAACCTTAATTCCTTGACCTTTTATATCCTCGTTATGTAAACGATCGACACCTAAAAGTGGTAATGCTGGAGGGACTACTTTATTTTCTTTCGAATCTTGAGTAGTTAGCTCATTAATTGGTACACTAACTTTGTTATCCTTCCAAATTCGTTTGACAACACCAGTTTCAAGAAGTGAATTGATTCGATCTGTAGGAATTGTCATAGCCACTCCATTAAATACATTTTCAAATGATTGCTTAATATGAAACTGGCTAGTTGCCTCCTTCGCTTCTTGATTTATTTCTGCTTTTTGGTTTTTCTTATTCCATATTTCCGATAATCGCTTTTTAAAAAATTCTTGTTCGCCTCTAATTTTTTCTCTTTTAATTTTTGACACTTCTTTTATTTTTCCATTTTGATCCTTCTCGATTGGTGAAGTTTTAAGCTCAACAATAATGTTTGCGTTTTTGTCCTTTGATGTTAATAAACTTGGATCTACCACAAAACCTTCTTGTGGAGTTAATCGTTTAATTGATTGTCTCTGCTCATCCGTAAGTCCCTTTAAGAGTGTTTCTACAGAATTAGAAGTTGCATAAGACTTTTTTGGTGGCATTAAATAAGATGTAAAAAAGCTTGTAGTCAATACACTAGTTACCATCACGTTTAACATTTTATTCTTTCTAATCTTCATTTCCATGCTCTCCTTCTCTTAAGCCTTCGTTAGATTAACTAAGTGAAAATCGAATCTTAATAGGACACAAATCAAAAATGATTAAGTATCTAAATATATTTCATTCCTCCTATTAAAAAAATGATGTAAAATTAGATTAAGAATAATTAAATAACTCTAATAATTCGATTGTAATTTAACAATTTTTCATGGTAAATAGGGGTTATTTCAGACAAAGTTTTCATTTAAATTCTTATTTCATGACAAAAAAATCGTTTCTAGATTGTCTTTTTAGGATGAAAGTCTCATATTTTACTAAATTTATTGATTGATAGATTGTATTTTGGAAGAAAGTCATCTAAATTCAATAGAAATTTTTATTATAAACTTGGGGGAATTGTTGGTTTTCTACTACTCAAACTTTTAATAAAAGGTTTTCTAAGGGGAGAAATATATTATGTATGAGGGGAAAATCATAAAATATTATCGAGAAAAATCTCAAATGACACAAGAGCAATTAGGAAAAGGTATTTGTTCTAGTACACATATTAGTAAAATTGAAAGATCTCAAACTGAATATGCACATGAAATCATTACACTACTATCAGATCGACTTGGAATAAAAATTGAACAAGAGATTTTAAAATTACAAAATATCAAAAAGCAGATCGATAACTGGCAGCAAGCAATTGCTATGCAATTATTTGATGAAGTAGAAAAAATCAACATAGAGCTTGAACAAGAAGAGCTAATTCAAATATCAAATTATATAAATCAATACAAATTACTCCGCATTCGATACTTTCTAATACAAAATTTACTTGATAAAGCATTAGAGCTCATTGATGAAATCAAAAAAATAAAGCATAAATTAACGCCTTACGAACTAAATCTTTTTAGACATGTGTTAGGAATTTACCACTTAACAATCCACGAACCTTTACATGCCATTCAAGTTTTAAAAGAAATAAATAATGGGGAATATGCTAATGAAGAATATTTTTATCATTTAGCATCAGCCTATCACTCAAACGAGTTGTCTGTAATGGCCTACTTCTATGCTGATAAAGCTCGTCAATATTTCAAAAGTATTAATTCCTATCTACGTGTAATTGATTCCGAGATGCTTATGCTCATACAAGTTAAAGATAATGAAGACTTTACAGAAATCATTAAAAGGTTTGAAAACTTAATCCAAAGCTGTGAAATTTGCAAATCGAACGAACGAAAAGCTAGAGTATTTCATAATTTAGCATTTGAATACTATCGAAGAAACGATTACAAATTAGCAAAAAAATATTATTTTGAGTCGATGAAATTGAAGGATCATAAATCGATCCCATACATACTATCACTCGAAGGATATATACGAAGTTCCTATTATGGAGAACTTTTACCCAAAGGAGAATTACTACAACTTATTAATGAAGGCTACCAGTTAGCTTCCGAGAAAAGCGATAAATTGTTTATCTGTTTATTTACTTTATTAGATCTATTAATTTTAGAAAAAGAACAAGATTATCATCGATATTTATCGGATTACTCATTACCATATTTTAAAAAATTAGGCTTTGCATATTTGATCAATCAGTCGGAAAAAGAATTGTTTAACTATTATTTTAAATGCAAACAAACACGTAAAGCACTTGGAATTGCTAATACATTAATAAATCAATAAAATGGCATGTCCTCATTGAAGGACATGCTATTTATTGTGTTGAAAATATGTGGTTGATGTCATCTTTTTGTTTATTTACTTACTCATGAACCTCTTATGAGTTAATTTTTTTCGTAACTCATCTCTTTTTTAACTCATGAACCCTTATAAGTATCTTCAATGTATTTTTCAATATTGAACAGATTATTTAATTTCAGCACACTAAAAAGGCATGTCCTATTATAGAACATGCCTTTTCACCCGCTCTTCCTATCTTAGCTTTTCTTAGCTGGCATTGCTTCTTCCAGTGCAAGATGTTTTGTATATAGATAAGTAGCGTATTCTTTTCCGACGTAACGAATATGCCATGGCTCATAGTGATAATGTGTTAAGTCTACTTTATCTTCAGGATAACGAATGATAAATCCGTATTCATGTGCATGTTCTGCTAACCATTTTCCTTCAGGCGTTTGTGCAAACTCGACTTCTAAAGCATTACCAAATGATGGCGAAGAAACATCCATAGCTAGTCCAGTCTGATGTTCGCTTGTTCCTGGATATGCACTGTATGCTTTAGTCCATTCTTCGCCATGTACAGATAGATAATTATTGTATAACGAAACTTGTCGATCGTATGAACGATATCCAGAAATTGCAGTTAATGTATATCCATCCGATTTTGCACCAGCAAATAATTTTTCTAATGCATGAGCAGCTTCACTTCTCATTCTTGTTTTTTCTTTTACTGCTCCATTTAATGGAATAGATGGATAGATAAGATCGCTCGGTTCATATCCATCTGGTAGTTTTCGATCTTTATTAACTAAAACTAAATTTGAATCGATGTTTAACACTTCTAATAAACCGGACTCGTCTTCTTTTGTTGTTTTATAATAATCTGGGAAGTTTAGTACATTATTATTTTTAACAATATCTGTTTTGACTTGGTCGTTTTTCTTAATCACAATTGTTTTAGGTTCTTTATTATGATTCTGATAGTTTATAGTACCTACAACTCCTGCTGCTATAACTAAAGATGAAATGGCTATACCTATAATTGGTTTTTTTCTACTAGACACTGACTTTTCTCCTCCTATATTTTCTATATTTTTTATCATTTTTCATGTCACAAAAAATCAACTTTAGCTTTTAAAAAAAGCCGAAATTTTACTTTATATTTTCTCTACTAACAATAGACGAATTTAATTATACAAAAAGTTTTATAATCTGACATTTTTTTTAATTATATGTTATGGTAATAAATAGTATTTTTAACAATTCTAAAATTGTGTTAATATAATTTTATCAATAGATAAATATAACTAATTTTTTTAGAATTTTTAGGAAATAGATTTCACTACAAAACTAATACATCTAAGATTCTATATACAGGAGAGAAAAATATGAAATGGTTAATTTGTTTTGGCCCCTTATTGGAACTAGCTATAACTGCTACTATTGCTAAATTTTGGGCTGAAGACTTTAGAGAAATAGCACCGATTATCATACTTCAGTTTTTACTTTATACATTTTTAATTACACCAATACTACTTTGGGGATTTTTACGTTAACTATTTCCCAGGATAAAAACCTTCTTTTCGAAGGTTTTTATTCTATATTTAAATAACAATCAACCGAAGAATACTACGTATTTTTAAGTCAAAAGAACTATATGAACTAATTTGCATGTCGAATGTATGTCGAGCGATTCACTATTTAATATCCTAACGTAAATATGTTTCAAACGTGTAACATACTAGTTAAAATTTATTTTTTAAGTATTTTATAAACTTAAATGTTAAATAACCAACTCAGCAGTTTTGGAATTCCTTTTCGTTAATTTAATATTGTTATCGGTATTATTTTATTTTTTTATACAATGAGCATTGCTATTTTTAAGTTTAAAAAACGAACTTCTGGATTTTGAATAAGTTTTTTATTTAATCAGTAATATTTTTCAATGTAAAGGAGGCAATATGAGGTTGATTTCCACTACAGGATTCTCGCTTTCCATGGGGCAAGACCTGAGCCTCCTCGGCAAGCCTGCGGGGTCTTTAGCCTTCCCGCATTTCCAATAGGAGTCGAGTATCCTTCCGTTCCAATCACCTTCTTCAACTTAAAAAAGCATACAATAAAGAACCTTTTTAATCCCCCTTACTTAGTGAAAAATAGAAATTAAATACGCAGTTATTTTGCTAATATCGATAAATCGTCTACTTATAAACAAATAATAGAATTTCTTCTTCAAACAATTAACATCTCAATATTTTATATTCTGAAATAAATCCATTACTAAAGTTTGATGGTATACCCCAAACAAATTATCTATTAAAACTAATTAATAACATCCACCTGACCCAACAAGCTTTAAATAAATGTCTATTCTTTAAACACATTTCAAACTAACAATTAATTCTTCACTTCTTAATCTAATTAATAATTAAAGCTAAAGTGATTTGTTTTTAACGGATTTTAAAGAACACCAAATTGAATTTGAATGCATTTAGAATATACTTCCTGAAGATCAACTACTTGAAAAAATAAATCAATACATTCATTTTTTCAGTTATTCTTGAAAGATTGAACATAGGGAACAGTACATTTAACACCTACAGCAAAGGCAGATTTTTCACGTAAAAACACATTTTTTATTGAAAGGTTATTTTGACATAAAAAAAGAGCGTAGAAAATTCTCTACACTCTGGGGATACAAAATATCATCCTCATTTCACTAAAATCAACCGTGCAAGTTCCCTAGCATCCAAGGTCTATTTCCATAATATCCGATTGGAATTTGTATTAGACTTGTTTTTTCTGTTTCTTCTAATTCATATATTTCGTCACACAATTTTACATCATATCCTAATAGTGGGTGGCCACCCATTTCTAGGGCTGATGCGGCGATCAGTAATCGCTGCACCATCATACCGGCTTCCATTTGTTGAATTCGGTAGCCACGATAGCTATGTGTCGACTTGATGTGTTCTTTGTTTCCGACTACATGTATGCAAATTGGGATTTGGCATAAGTTTACAGTTGAAGCATTCATTCCATATTGAAGCTGGATTCGATGATCACCTAATTTGATTTTTATTAATGAATGAGTAAGATCATCATAGCAATATGCGCCATCGGTAATCCCCTCGACGTTGTGTAAACACATATATAGTTTGGGACGATTTTTATTTTTTTTGAAGGGTTCGTCTAAATCGTTCAAATACGAAAAGGTAGCTGTTGTCTCTCGAAGTAGGGTCGCTAGATTTTTTTGACTGACGGGACGTATTGTAAAGTCTAATTCGGGTGAAAAGCGTTTCTTACATATAGCTGCTAGATCATATGATAACATGCTGACTTTAGGCAAAGTTATTCGTTGCTGACCTTCTAAAACTTCATCACTTTTGTCTACTTTTTTAAATGATTGCGTCGAATCCATCATTGATAGTTTATTTATTTTAATTAGCATTGGGAATTCTCTTATATTTTTCGATTTTAATATATACTTGTGCGAAACTATTGGTAATTCTTTACTTAAATCTGTTGAATTGAAACTCATGCTTTTACTATTTTCACTAGAAAATAAAGACGATTCTTCAATAGAGATCGGAATTGCAGCGTATATACTTTCCTCCCGTTCGTGCACACCAATTAGATGGTTGATTGCTTGATCTAAAAACTGATAGTATACCCCTGCTTTAAACCCAAAGCGTTTTGATACTTCTAAAATCTGTCCAATTAATACACCAGCATCCAAACTTTGGAGACGATAAGAAAAATTATTATATTTAAAGAAGTTTTTCCAAAACATTGTTGAAATAAAAATAGTACCAAAACACTTAGAAATCTCACATCTATTTCCTAGAGCACTTGATACATAAGAATCAAAGTTTCCTTCTCTTAATAAAACTAAGCAATGTCTAGCTACATCATAATGATAAATCCCGGAAGAGACTTTATCGCTTTTTAAATATAAGTATACTTCATTAGGGTAAAGCCCCCCACCAGAAGGTACAAATCTTCGGTTTGAAGACATCATAGTAACGGTCTCATTTGAACCAGAAGGAATAGCCGTTTGGGCAATTTGAGTTAATCCATATACATACCATAGAAAATACCCTATTTCGTTTAAGCTCGGATTTACTTCGTTTTTTTCCTCTGTTAATGATAGTGGAATGTCCAGTGAAAGAGGAATTATAGGTAAATCTTTGTATAATTTATAAGTTAAAGGCGCATCCTCCCAGTCTACTTCCCAGTTTGATTGATTTGCCTTTTCAATATCAAAATGAAGGTTGTGTAGAAATGTTTGTAAACTCATCTAATGAACCTCCTAAAACACCCCCTATGGAAACGGATGTGGATATGGATTTAATTGTTCCGGCTTTAGTGGCTTTTTCGCATAGCCTAATTTAACTGGCACCTTTAGCACTCGATCAAGCCCATTTAATCGTTTTAAATGATTTCCGAATGTCATCGGTAGCATACCAGGGATTAATACTTTTACACAAAATAATCCATTTCGTTTAAGCTCAGGTGTAGTTTGATCAACTACAATCACATCAAGATTTAATTGTTTAAATACTTGCAGAATATCCTTTAGATCTTTCGTCAAATCTGCATGGTTTGTATTCCATTTAAATTGTTGCTCAAACGTACTTAATGGGCGGTTATCATCTAATAGAAACTTCAAACGCTCTTCTGCTTGTCGCAATCCATACAGCATTCCATGATCATCCATTTGTTTAACGAGCGTGTTATCTAGAAGCATTTTCATAGTATTGGCGTAATTTTCTTCAAACTTCTTATCCAAAGTCAACATCATTCCAGCTAGCTCATACACTGCGCTCTTAACCGCCCTAACCGGGTCAAGATGAGCACCGGCAGCGCAAATGAGATTTAAGCCACTTTCTTTTATATTTTTGGCAATTGCTACGATACTTGGAACTCCATTTTCCATCGTCGAGTTAAACAAATGAAGTTCATAGCCACCAACCAAGCGCATACGTTCAATCATTAAATCCAGCTCTTGATCATTCGCCGATTTAGGATCAAGTCGAGGAAGTTGTAGCTTGGCATACCAAGTCATTAAGAATGAATCCCGTTCAACAATTTCCAAAATACCATAAAATATAGCTTCTTCTAGACTACCTCCAAGTGCACAACCATTTGAAGTTTCATACACAAAGCCATGTCCACAGCCCAAGCTGTAATACGCAAGTAACTCAGGTACAAGAATCGGCTCCTCTTTCATAAAGGAATAGCCCCATACCCAATCCATTTTACGCTTAGGATTAAACGACCTGAATGGGAAGTGTGGTAAAGCATATTGCTCTTTTGAATGAGTACCAACTATTTCCGGATTAATTGCCCGGTCTTTTAAATTTTGATAACTATCGTGAACTACTGTTCGCTTCCCCCTAGGAGTAAGACCACAATATCTTTCTAGCCCCTCTAAAATAGCAGTTAATTCACTAGACTCATATGAGAGAGTCCGTCCTGCCGTTCCTTCGTCCCCTTGAAGTAGTGGTAAATTTACAACTACATCTGCAAATGGGGTAGTTAGATCATATGCCTTTCCGTTTAAAAAACCTGTTCGTTGACCTAAATAATCACTAACCAACACCTTTTTCAATTCGTCCATTGAACGACTACGGTAGCTTGTAGGAGAAATTTTCATACTAGGTTCAAGTGAAATAATCGCAGAATCAGAAGTATCATCATCTAACTGCCCACAATTTGGACATAATGGGTTTGGTAAAAAAAAGTGATTTGAACTTTTAAATGTCTTTAAATTTAAGATAAAGATTCTTTCGTCTATACGCGTTTCTTTCCCGTTCATAAACTTTTCTACTTCAGCTGCAATGAGATAAGCCATTTGTAGTAATCCTGTTCTAGTTCCCCATACATCGCTTGATTGCCCATCACCTTCTAATAACCGATCATCTATTTTTAGCATTTCTCTTCGTTCTCTGCCGGCCATTATACGTCGATAATCGGCGCATTTAATGCAACCAACTTTTCCCGGACGCACTAAAGGTCCAATTACACCTTCTCCAAATGAAACACAGGCACGTAACCATGGCACATTAGCTATTCTTAACTTTTCGTCGGCTTTTTCAAGAACTTTTGGATTCCATGCGTCGTCCAAAATTAATATTAAATTAGTGTCTTCTTGGATCGGTTCGTCTATCTCCTTCTGCTGGACTATTTGATAGTTATTTAAAAGAATCTCAGACACATATTTCGTTAATAGTCCATCTCCCAAAATGGTAACGACTGATTTCAAGATTGGTTCACCTCTCTTAACAAGACGCCATAAACTCCCGCTAGCTCCTCTACATTAAACGATTCTAGCATTAATTCTAGCGATAAAATCTGCTTTTTATTCTGCTTTAAGATGTTTATAGCCGAAAGTAAAAGATCAGTATGTTCAGTACCTTTAGATTCAGGAATTATGATGTCGAGTTTTTGCTTTTCTTCAAGTAAAATTGCTGAAGTCTCAATAGCCTTTGAATCATATAATGAAGACTTGTTTTGTGCCTCCTTAAGTGCCAGTTTTAATGCTTCTTGAAAGGCAATTGTTATATTTAAACCAACACTTCTATACCAACCTTGTTTTGTACCAATCCATATTACAGGAAATCCGAAAATTTCCTTTCCTAGTGCTATCTTCGGTAAATCTTGTATCGTATTAAATGCTTGTAGATAAAATCTGGCCCGTTCATCTTCTATTTTTATTTCATTTACATTCCGTATATCGTTTTTTTGTCCATTCGTTTGCTGATCAAGCTCTTCAGACAAATATTTTTGTAAACCTCTACAAATACTCTCTGAAAAAGTTTGACCGGTAGCGATGGCAATATATTCATGTGGTTCAATACTCTCCACAACTTCAGTTTCTGAATTCATAATAATTTGCTCCGCTATTTGTGATACATACATTTCAATCCCTGTAAGCCCTGCTTCCCTTCGTGCTTCCTCGTGAGTTAGTTCAGTACATACTTTATTTGATAATAGTTTAACTGGACCCTCAGTGAGTGGATCTACTACTTGTATATGGCATTGCGCCAAAGGAAGTTGATTTAATTCTCCTTCATCCCAAACGTGAAATAGTCCAGTTTCTTGGGAGTTAAATTGACCTAAGTATGTTAATAGCTTGCTTTGGTCACTTCTATTAATATTTTGCCCTAGCATTTCTTTAAAATTATGAACTAGTTTGGCCCTTGCCTTCCCACTGACTAATGGATGAGGCGAAAATGAATGCCAATTACCTTCAAGAGTTTCTTGATTAATAATAAAAATTTGATTATATTTTTCCTTCTCACGTGAATTTGTAATATCTTTAAATAACTCAAATACTATGATATTCGTTAACATTGCTGCCGTCATTGAAGACAAAGGTTGCAGTGTCCCCCCGTCATTCAGTATTTCTTGATGAATACTTCTCCAAGCTGACTCAAAGCAAGCCACAGAATTTGGCGTCACTAGCGGGCCGGCCATACTAATCTTATGAGAAGAAATTGCAGGGATAAATCTCTTGTTCTCCCTTTTACATATATCATTCAGCATCTTAAGTTCATATAAATTATCATCCTCTGAAACATATAAAATCGAATCAAAATTAGAAACAATTTCTCGTAAAGAAAGCTTCTCTCTCTTTATTAATACAACTTCTGCCTCAGTATCTGTTTTCTTGGCATGATCAACAATCTCTTTTATTCGTTTTTCGTCGGTATTTTCCGGGCTCGTTATTAGAAGGTTAAATTTCGGCAACCCTGACTCAAGTAATGCCGAAACTAGCGAATTGACAATTGATCCAGATCCAATTGCTAATACTTTTGATTGTCGAAACGTCTGAAAACGATAGGAACCAGACTCTCCAAAACAATTTAGAAATTCTATTTGACTTGCATATTTAGTTAAAACCTCTTCTGACAATTGATGAGGATGATCCTTACTTACATCCCGCGCAAAGCCATTATTATATAGTATTTCTCCAATTTCATATACTCGATCTCGGTATTGGCTAGGAAGTCCATTTGTTAAACTTTCCAATGAATGGTCACCATTAAACATAGGAAATAACTTTTCAATCCACTGGTAAACAGAGGCACCTTCCATACGAAATGAACTTAAATTATTCCTGAAATAAACACCTCCATTCGAATCAGGTATAAAAAAAGTATCTCGATTAACTTTTAGCCGTGTAGATGAATTCAATTTGGACATACTTTTCAACCCCTTCAATGCAGTGAGTTGTATATTGAACTGCACAAATACTTTCTTCATAATCCTATGTTTTTTTAGTATTCCTTATGTCATAACCTAACTAGTTAACCCCTACTTTATATAAGTAGGGGTTAATGACCTTAATGGACAAATAGTTTTTATAAAACGTTACAAATTAACGATGACAGCGACCGCAGTGACCGCAGCCTCCGCAACGGAAACAGCCTCCGCAACCTCCACATCCTCCACAGCCAAAGCAACTAAAGAAAGGGAAAAAACATGCAAAAACTCGAGAATCATAAGGTTGATATTGATAATAATCCCATGGGACTACTTGACTAGACTGTAACTGCCCAACATTTAATTGTTGAAGTTCTCTTTGAAAATCATACATTCTTATAACCTCCGAAATGAAAATTCTAAAGCTCTCAAATATACAACTTACTGACCCAAAATAAAAACAGTTCACTCAATTGAATCTACTATCATGCAGACTCTCAAATCCAAAATATGATGAGTACTTGGGCATTGTTACTGTTTCAAACGCCCAATTTGGGTCATCCTATAAAAATAAAAAACCCCACTTTAATAAAGTGAGGTTTTTCAATCGTAATTTATCGGTCTTCATCCTTCAATTAAAACAACAAATGTCGCTACAGTTTATTCTTCATTAAGAGTAATATTTTTTAGTTGGGAATAATTAAAAATACTCTTTCTTCTCCTTGACCTAATCCCTTTGATTTCTTTTCTAAATACCATTTTTATAATATGTAAGTTATTTATTTTACCTTCTTTAAATAGTAAGAAATACGGCAACAAAAGGAAATCGAAAATAAAAAGTAAATCTCTTACCATAAAAAACGAGAAGAGTGTCATTGAGAACTCTTCAGTTTGATACAAACTTGAATATGAAAAAACCGCATACCTTTCATAAACGGTGCAAATTAATAATATAGCTCCTACTACTAAAGATGTGAAACTATATCCAATATGTAGTTCTCTTTTATTGAAATCTAAAAAGGTCGGAAGTAAATACAGCAAAATAACAATAAAAATACTAAATAAAAATCCTACTAAAGTAATTCCACTGTATACAATAGACTGGACTAACAAAAGTTTTCCTAGAATAAAAAGCATGATCATACTCTTCATCATTTCCCTCCTCCAATTATCAATTTTAGATCACCAAACTTTAATGATTATCTACATCTACGAATTAAAATGGCTTCTCTTCTGTCAATCAAATTATATCTTTGCCTATTAAAGTTTCCTATGCTATTTTTTACCGTTTCAATAGGTAAAAACGGCTAATATATAAAATGGCTTTTAGCAATTTACAAAACTATTTGTGACATTCCTAATTTAATTATTACCGTTTTTAACGGTAAAAATAGTCATACCTTTGTCGTCCATCTAGGATTAAAATAATTTTAGGAATATAACATTTTTTGTGATTCATACCACAAAGTTTTGAATTACATTTAGTTAGTCAAAAAATTTACTTATTGATAAAAGTAGGAGATGGGATGGATAAGGCTAGTTTACGCAGATTACAATTAATTGATGTTTTAAGCAGTCAAGAAAAATGGTTTAGAACGGAGGAGCTTGCTAAAAAGTTAAACTGTACGGAAAAGACAATTCGAACTGATATACAAATAATAAACGCAACATTCCCAGAAGGTTGGCATATTGAAACAATTAAAGGAAAGGGTATTTATATAAATAACCCTAATAATTCTACACTAGAACAAGTCCGTTCATTATTTGTTAAAAATTCTCTGTCACTACAAGTCATCATGTTTATCCTTATAAAGGATGTTGAATACATTAGTGATTTAGGCAAGGTTTTATATACGCATCATAATACTGTTTATAAGATCCTTGAACGGGTAGACACTTTATTAAAATCGTATAACCTAACTTTAAAGCGTGCTCCCCTTGAAATAATCGGAAATGAGTTTCAAAAAAGAATCTTATGCTGTGATGTACTATACGGACTTTATTCTCATACAAATACATGGCCATATGATTCACTATCGTTTTCAACGATTGAAGAAATTGTTTCTATATCAGCTGAAAATAATAATTTATTATTATCTCCATCGACAACATTCAAATATATTTACTACGTTGGCACGATGCTCCAAAGAATCGACAGAGATTTGCACTTGGATATAAATCCCTCAAACAATATAAAAGACTCAAAGTTTTATTCAGTTGCAATTGAGATTTGTGCGCAGCTAGAAAAAGCATATAAAATATTAATTCCATCGAATGAAATAACTGCCCTTTCTCTAATGATTTCTACATTTCCTTATTTTTGTAGTGAAGACGAACATCAGGACGAAGTAATTAAACTCTACCATAATAAATCAGGGAAATTTTACTTGGAATTACACGCTCTTGTTACGATGCTCGAAAATAAACTTGATTTAAATTTACATGGTAATAACGATTTTATTCTCACTTTACAAAAACAATTTAGAGCCCTTTCCTTAGTTCTATTTATTAACACTAGAATAAATAGATCCTGTCCAATTTCAGATTACGTTAAAAAGCGTTATCCTGAATTATTTAATCATGTAAAAAATGTATTTCGTCATTGGTGCAAACATTTCTCTTATCCAGAAGTAAATAATGAGGTAGTTGCTAAAATTACATTAAATATTCAAGCAATCATTATTAATTTATCTTTTATAAAAAATAGAGTTCTACTAATAACTAGTGAAGGTTATGGTGTCCAACATTATATAACAGCAAAATTAACAAAAGAATTTAGTAATAAAATCCGATTTGTCGAGCTTCAAAATGGTGAATTAACAAATGAAAGAATTAGCGAACTACGAGTAGATTTTATTATCGCTGATTTTAATATTGATATAAAAAATATACCTGTTGCGGTAATTAGTCCACCTCTGTCACAGCGTGATCTTAACCATATCGCTCATTTTTTAAAATAAACTTTTACTAATTAAGTATTAAGGTGATTTTATGATAAAAAAAAGACCAAACTTAGTCACAAATGAATTAATCGATCTTTTAAACAAACTTGATTATGAAACATTTATGCATGGGATGCGTGTCGGAGAAATGCTTTATCGATTCAGTAGTCATCTAAATCTCACTTTACCTCAATCGAATCAATTGCATTTTATAGGATATGTTCATGATATAGGAAAGCTTCAAATTCCAAATGAAATCGTACAAAAACAAGGCCCTCTTACAGACAACGAATGGGATTTAATGAGGAACCACACAACGTATGGTTATGACATTTTAAAGAATCTTTTAGATCATCATAAAGTCTTAAACGCTGTTCGTTATCATCATGAAAATATTAACGGGACTGGCTATGAGGGCTTATGCGGTGACGAAATTGATTTTAATTCTAGAGTAGTGAGAATTATTGATAGTTTTGACGCATTAACACATGACCGTCCATATAAAAAAAGTTGTTCAATTGAATCGTCGTTAAAAAAAATTCAAAGACTAAATGGCACTGTTTATGACCGAGATTTAGTAAATGAATTTACAAAGTTTATTTGCAGTTAATGTTGTAATGTTAATAATTTACACATGTTAATTGCTAGACCTGAAACTATTAACATGTTATAGTTTCATTAAAATTATAAAATTCACTCGTATAATCGTGAGGATATGGCTCACAAGTTTCTACCGGTTAACCGTAAATATACCGACTATGAGTGGTAACACATCTATTATTTTAAGAGCGAATCTAAAACTCAAAATGTGTTACTTCACTCATTTTTTATACAGTGAAGTACATGTTTTGAGTTTTTTTGTCTAGATAAGGGGGAGCATTATGGAATTATTACTAAAGAAAATTGAACAAGAAGGAATTGTTTTAGCAAATGATGTACTAAAGGTGGATGCCTTCTTAAATCATCAAATGGACCCTGTTTTAATGAAAGAAATTGGTGAAGAATTTGCTCAGCTTTTTGCTGAAGAAAAAATAACAAAAGTAGTTACGATCGAATCATCTGGTATCGGACCTGGACTTATGACAGCACTGGCTTTAAATGTACCACTGGTTTTTGCTCGTAAGAAGAAATCAATTACAATGCAACAAGATGTTTATACTGCCAAGGTGTATTCATTTACAAAAAAAGAAGAAAATGAAATTTCAATTTCCCATAAATGGTTAGAAGAAGGCGACAAAGTCTTAATAATAGATGATTTCTTAGCAAATGGGCAAGCTGCTCTAGGTTTACTTTCAATTATCGAACAAGCTAAAGCAGAAACGGTTGGATTTGGAATCGTCATCGAAAAATCATTCCAAGACGGTGGAAAGATTTTACGTGAACGTGGTTATCGTGTAGAATCACTTGCTCGTATTCAGTCATTAAAAGATGGCCAAGTTAAATATATTAACGAAGATTTAACTGTATAAATCGCAGAATTAAACTTTAAGTTACATTCTCTAAAATACCTAATTCAAAAAAGACATTGTCTGAACTGATCATCAGTTCACAATGTCTTTTTTTATTGAAGATCATAATTCATTTATGCTTTTTTTAAGATTAAATAAACGAAATAAGGTCCACCTATTAGTGCTACGATAATTCCCGCTGGTATTCCTTCCGAATTAGTTAAGTTTCGTCCGATTGTGTCGGCAACCAATAATAATAAACCACCGATTAAAATTGCAACTGGAATATATAATTGATTTCGTGGTCCAACCAAACTTTTCGCAATATGCGGTGCCATTAAACCAATAAATGCGATTCCTCCAGTTAATGAAACAGCAGATGCTGCTAATGCAACTGCAGCTAGCATTAAAATAATTCTTTCCTTTTCTAATGAAACCCCTACGCCGATCGCAACAGGTTCATTTAAATTAAGAAGATTTAACGTATTTGCTTTATATAGTGTAAATGGAATTAGGATTATTAACCATGGTAGGAATGCCCAAATAAACGGCCAATCCGTCCCCCATATATTTCCTGCTAACCATTTCGCAATAAAATCTACTTTCTCACGTTCTGCAGATGAAATTAATACAATCATGATTCCTGAAAGGGCCATTGAAAAACCAATGCCGACTAAAACTAGTCTGATCGGTTGAAGACCGGAATTTTTCTTATAAGAAAATAAGTAAATGACGACTGCGGTTACAATTGCGCCACAAAATCCGATTATTGGAATTAAGTAAACAAATGAACCTGCTTCAATCGGGAAGTATAAAAAGAATATTGTTATGGCTACACCGGCACCAGCATTGAAACCTAGTATACCTGGTTCAGCCATATCATTTCTTGTAACCCCTTGTAAAATTGCACCCGATAGTGCAAGCGCCATACCCGCCATTAATGTAATGAGCATTCTAGGTAATCGAATTGAAAAAATGACAAACTGTTCTTTAAATGTACCATCACCTAAGAATGTTGGGAGTAGTCTACTATATGGAATAGCTGAAAATCCCATACCCATTCCAATAAACATTGTTGCACAAATAAGAATAAATAACGTTATTACGATTAATCTTTGTTTTCTAATCATAGCAGGCTGGATCATGAGAATTCTTTGCCTCCTTTATGTACAATCATTAAAAAGAATGGAAGGCCAATCATTGCGACAATCGCTGCAACTGGTGTTTCGTAAGGAATATTGATTGTTCGACCTAGTGTATCTGCCAACAGTAAGAATGTAGCTCCAAAAATAGCAGACATCGGTATAATAGATCGATAGTCAGTACCAACAAATCCACGTACTATATGAGGTACCATTAAACCTAGAAATGCCATATTTCCTACTAGCGCAACTGCTGCTCCAGCAAGTAAAATGATTACGATAAACAAGATTATTTTAATTCTTGTTGTATTTTGACCTAAGCCGATCGCTACCTCTTCGTTTAAGCTAAGTATTGTTAATTGGCGTGCTAGAAAAATTGTCACTATTATACCTACTATAATAAAAGGTGCAATTGATTTTACTTGACCCCAAGAAGTACCTACTAAACCACCCGAAGTCCACATTGAAATATTTTGAGAAATTTTAAAGTAAATTCCAACGCCTTCTGAAATAGCAGTTAAAAAGCCCGTAACGGCTGCCCCTGCTAAAACAATCCGGAAAGGAGAAAATCCACCTTTTTTGACTGAAGCGATTCCAAAAACAATCAGTGAACCAACTGCTGCTCCAATAAAACAAGCTACCATAATCCCAAAATAATTTACGTTTGGTAGGAACGCCATTGTAATTGCTAAAGCTGCGTTTGCTCCAGCTGTTAAGCCTAACAATCCTGGATCTGCAAGTGGATTCCTTGTCATCCCCTGCATAATTGCACCCGCAACTGCTAAAGCTGCTCCTACAAATATTGCTGCTACCTCTCTAGGTAACCGCAACTCTCGAATAATAGAAATCTGTTGATTATTTAAGTTTGTAAAAATCGCATTCCAGACATCGCGCACTGTTGTATCCGCTGCGCCGAAAACGATTGCAATGACAAACATAGCAATAAAAATAATAACGCCTATTAAAAGTTTAAAAAAGAACGGAATTGACCCTTTATTATTCTGCTTCATTAGCCCCTCATCTTCTCTTTATAGAATGAAAGAGTAGGAATTTTATGATTCCTACTCTCTTTTTTGTTAGTTACTTAAAAATTGCTTTTTAAGGAACTCTAATTGCATATCTAAAGTATCTGGATCATTGAAATAGAACTCACTTCCATTAACTTCAAAAACGTGTTTGTTTTTTACTGCAGGTGTATTTTTATAAGTATTTGTTTTTTCTACAGATGTATCAGCTTGATCGAATTTACTAAAGATTACATAGTCTCCCATAAATTCAGGAAGTACTTCTAATGAGATTGCATAATAGCCTGGTTTTAACGCATTTTCTTCAACCTTTTTAGGCATTTTCAACTTCATTTCTTGGTAAATAATTTCTGTGCCACGACCCCAGTTGTTTCCATATACATAAAGTTGTTTATCGAATTTTTCAATGACAGAAACTGTTGCATTTGGACCAATCTTAGCTTTAATCTCTTCTCCGACTTTCGCGGCACGAGTCTTGAAATCATCTACCCAAGCTTTAGCTTCTTTTTCTTTATTTAATAATTTACCTATTTCGATCTGTTGCGTTAAATAATCTACTTTTCCATATGTGTATACAACAGTAGGTGCAATTTTCTTTAACTTATCAAGATTTTTAACGCTATCTAACCCAATAATTAAATCAGGGTTTAATTCAATAATTTTTTCGATATTATCATCTGACACTACTTCAGCATTTTTTAATTTTTCAGTCCAACGAGGATTCGACTTTGACCAAGAATCAACACCAACGATGTTAACCCCTAAAGACATTACATTCCCCGCGAATGATGATAATACGACGACACGTTTAGGATTTGCAGGTACTTTAACTGGTCCATTTTGAGATTGATATGTAATAGTTCCAGACTTTTTTGGTTCATTCTTAGAATCATCCTTGCTTGCTGCTGTATTACTACATGCACTAATAATTAGCACGAATATTAAAAGAAACGGTATTAAGATTTTCTTCATTTTTTTCTTCTCCCTTAAGTAAATTGTAAGTTATGCACATTGGTTTATTTGTTCTTGGATCTCTTCCAATTACTGTATCAATCGAAAAAACTTTTTTAAGAACTTCATGAGTAATGACTTCTTCACAAGAGCCTGCTTTTACGATTTCTCCGTCTTTCATTGCAATGATGTAATCAGCAAAACGTGCTGCTTGATTCAAGTCGTGTAAGACCATTACAATCGTGCAGTCCTGTTCTTGATTTAATTTTTGTAACAGCTCTAAAATTTCAAGCTGATGTGCCATATCCAAATATGTAGTAGGTTCATCAAGGAAAATAATTTCAGTTTCTTGTGCTAACGCCATAGCGATCCAAACTCGTTGACGTTGTCCGCCCGAAAGTGAATCAACTGCTTGATACTTAAAATCCTTTGTACCTGTAACTTCAAGCGCCCAGTCAATTACTTCAATATCTTTTTTTGTGAGTCTACCGAATCCACTTTGATATGGGAATCGACCATAAGATACTAATTCACCTACTGTTAACCCACTCGCACTCTCTGGAGTTTGTGGAAGAATTGCCATCTTTCTAGCTAGTAATTTAGTATTCTCTAAGGAAATGTTTTCCCCATCTAAAATAATTGTTCCGGATTGATGCGAGATAATTCTAGTAATCGCCTTCAAAAGTGTCGATTTTCCACATCCGTTTGAGCCAATAATGGTTGTAATTTGTTTATCCGGAATTTTTATATTAAGGCCTTTTACAATCAAACGATCACCGTAACCAATGGTCAACTCATCAGTATATAACCGTACCATAAACGGACCCCCATTCATTTTATATTTATTTCTCAACCGAAATGATAATGATAATGATAATTATTATCAATCTATGTCACTTCGTAAATATAATTCTATTTACTAATTATGTCAATATTAAATTTTCGTTAAATCATTGAAAAATTCTTAAAAATGGTTTATATTTTATTGAGAATGATAATCAATGACAGAATATTCTGGAGTGAGACGGTAATGAACATAAATGATCTATTTGATGTAACAGTAATCGGAGGAGGTCCCGCTGGACTTTACTCTGCTTTTTATAGCGGTTTAAGAGAAATGAAGACAAAAATTATAGAATTTCAATCTGAATTAGGTGGTAAAGTTCATTGCTATCCTGAAAAGATGATTTGGGATGTTGGTGGGCAACCTCCAATTCCGGGTGAAAAGTTCATCGGTCAAATTGTTCAGCAAGGATTAACATTTGATCCTACTGTTGTATTAAATGAAAAGGTCGATACGATCACTCGAGATGAGAATGGCATTTTTATTTTACAAACAGCTTCAGGTCAATTGAATTATTCTAAAACAATCATAGTTGCAGTTGGAAGCGGTATTTTAAATCCAACTAAACTAAATATAGATGGTGCAGAACGATTCGAAGTTTCAAATTTAAACTATACAGTTAAGTCACTTAAACGATTTAAAGATAAAACAGTTATTGTTTCTGGTGGAGGTAACTCTGCAATAGATTGGGCTAATGAATTAGAGCCAATCGCCAAAAAAGTTTATATAACTTACCGAAAAGATGCACTTAAAGGCCATGAAGCACAAGTCTCTCAATTAATGAATAGTTCAGTTGAGTGTCTATTCAACACTTCTATTACAAAACTGATCGCATGTGAAAATCATGAGTTGATCGAAAAAGTTGAACTGTCAAATAACGAAACGGGTGAAATATCTCACTTAGCCATTGACGAAGTAATCATCAACCATGGCTATGAACAAGATACTTCTTTACTTAATAATAGTGAAATTAAAGTAGAAATGATTCAAGACTTCTACATAAAAGGTAATACAACGAGTGAAACTTCAATTGAAGGAATTTACGCAGCTGGCGATATTTTAATGCATGAAGGAAAACTGCAATTGATTGCTGGCGCATTTCAGGATGCGGCGAATGCCGTTAATAAAGCGAAGCAATATATTCAGCCTGATGCTAGCGGTTCAGCTATGGTTTCATCTCATAATGAAGTATTTAAAAAACGAAATCGTGAGCTAATTAAACAAATGATGAGCTAATATAAAACAAAAAAACGAATTCCATGCGAATTCGTTTTTTTATCGTTCATTTTTCTAAAAAAATTGAAGCCCTGAAGACTTTTTCGCGCTTCACTTCCACACTGTCATATATTTCTTTCTATACTTTAGATCCTCTTCGGTTTCAATCAACTCTAATGCCTTTTGCTTAATTTCTTCATTCTTAACTGCATCATATAGATTTCTCATACATTGAATAATATCGTAACGAATCAACGTATAGTTTTTCTCTTCTTTGCAATTTAAAAATCGATTTACTAGATGTTCAATGACGATTGCTCTTTGTTCCGGACCGGCTAGACCTACTCTCCATATGGACTGCAAAGTATGTCTCGCGGTTACAAACTTTGGATCATATGTAACCTGCCAAATTGCTGGAAAATCATTAAGCATTCTCTTCTCTGGATCACTTATCGCTAAATTCGAAAGAAACTGGGCAGCTCTTGATCTCTGATGATTTCCCTTATTTGTTAGCTCCGATTTTAATCGATCCCATACTTCATACGACCAATCCACCGGCTCTTTTGTTACGGAAATAATATAGTTAAAGGCTTCGTATTGCAAATTCTTATCTTTTGATTCTAAGTTTTCAAAATAACCTATTACTTTTTGATCCATATCATATACCTCTTTGAAAATAGTAAATAACTCGCATATCTAGATGATATCATTCCCTAGCATTTTTCTAGCTATGAAAAAAAATTATCGATAGTTCAAATTTTTTTCGTATTTTTACTAATACTAAGCCTACATGATTTAAGCTTTTAAAAGAATTGGAGGCTAGTATGATTATGTTAAGTAATCTTATTTTGGCTAGATGGCAATTTGCAGTAACAACAATTTATCATTTTTTATTCGTACCTCTAACAATTGGATTAGCCTTTTTAATCGCATTTTTACATACTCTATATTTAATAAAAAAAGATGAACAGTATAAAATCATGACAAAGTTTTGGGGCAAGTTATTTCTACTAAACTTTGCTGTAGGTGTCGTTACCGGCATTATGCAGGAATTTCAATTTGGCATGAATTGGTCAGATTATGCCAGATATGTGGGTGATATTTTCGGTGGGCCTTTAGCTATTGAAGCTTTAGTTGCCTTCTTTTTAGAATCTACATTTTTAGGATTATGGATATTTGGCTGGGATCGACTACCACCTAAAATTCACTTAGCTACAATTTGGCTTGTGGCAATTGGTACGACGATTTCTGCTTTTTGGATTTTAGTAGCAAATTCATTTATGCAAGAACCAGTCGGTTTCACATTACGCAACGGTCGTGCTGAAATGGTAAAATTCAGTGCTCTATTAACTAATCCACAAGTATTAGTAGAATTCCCGCATGTTGTTTTTAGTGCATTAGCTACAGGTTCGATGTTTATGGCTGGTCTTAGTGCATATAAAATGCTACGAAAACAACAAACTGAAATCTTTAAACCTTCTTTTTCAATTGCTATTGTCGTTGCATTAGTTTCTAACTTATTAGTCGCATTTTCAGGACATCATCAGGCTCAACATTTAATGCATAGTCAACCAATGAAAATGGCTGCTGCTGAAGCTTTATGGGACACGACTGGTAATAGTGCTCCATGGGCACTAGTTGCGAATATTGATGTAGATCATCAAAAAAACCCTTTTGAACTTCAGGTACCAGGATTATTAAGTCTTCTTACTTACAATAAATTTACTGGTAAAGTTGTAGGGATTAATGATCTTCAAGCTGAATATTCAAAAAGGTTTGGGCCTGATAACTATGTCCCTCCTGTTAAAACAACATTTTGGAGTTTCCGCGTTATGTTATTTGCTGGTGGATTAATGATTTTACTTGCCCTTTATGGATCATTTGCCGTTTATCGTCATCGAATAGACAATCAGAAACTATTTCTTAATTTAATGATACCTGCAATTTCTCTTCCTTATATCGCAAATTCAGCTGGATGGATTATGACTGAAGTTGGAAGACAACCTTGGTCCGTATTTGGCGTATTGAAGACGAAAAATAGTGTTTCACCAACCGTATCTTCTCCAATGGTATTAACTACTTTTATAGGATTTACCGTAGTCTATGCGATTTTGTTAGTTGTTCTAATCTATTTATTTGTTCACTTTATAAAAGCAGGTCCAGCAACTAAAGATACTAGTAAACATAAGGAATCGTTAGAACCAAAATTATATTAAAGGAGACTATTTATATATGTTAGAGACCACATGGTTTATTTTAATAGCCGTTCTATTTATCGGATTTTTCTTCCTAGAAGGCTTCGATTTTGGCGTTGGAATGCTATTACCGTTTATCGGTAAAAGTGATACAGATCGGAGAATAATCATTAATACGATAGGTCCATTTTGGGATGGGAATGAAGTATGGTTTATTACCGCTGGAGGTGCAATGTTTGCAGCTTTTCCAAATTGGTATGCTACCCTGTTTAGCGGTTTTTATATGGCTCTCTTTTTAATGCTATTAGCTTTGATTGGTCGAGGAGTCGCATTTGAGTTTCGTAGCAAACAAAAAAGCCCAGCTTGGCGTTCAACTTGGGATTGGATTATTTTTTTCGGTAGCTTATTGCCTCCATTCTTATGGGGAGTTGCACTTGCCAATTTAATGCGAGGCGTTCCAATTGATTCTAAAATGAATTATGTTGGTACGTTTTGGGACTTAATCAGTGTTTTTTCAGTGACTGGCGGAATTAGTATTGTACTACTGTTTCTTCTACATGGAGCGTTATTTATCTGTCTTAAAACGGTAGGCGAACTAAGAGAAAAAGCTTTCTCAGTGGCTCTTAAAATTGGTATGTGGACTACTACATTTATGTCTATTTTTATTATACTAGCTTATTTTCAAACAGACTTTTTTACGCGCTACGGTGTCGTTCCAGGAGCGATTCCGATTTTATCCGGGATCACATTATTTTCTGTCCGCTATTTTATTAAAATTAAACGTGAAGGCTGGGCATTTATAATGACCGGTTTAACAATTGTCTTTTCAACTATTACCGTTTTTTTAGATTTATTCCCAAGAGTTATGATCAGTTCGATTGATCCTGCTTATTCTTTAACGATTTATAATGCTTCATCAAGTCCTTATACTTTAAAAATCATGACAATTGTTGCGTTTTCTACAATTCCATTTGTGCTTGCGTATCAAATTTGGACATACTGGGTGTTTCGAAAGAGAGTTACTTCATCTGATTTAGAGTATTGAATTCAATTAAACGTTTGTTTAATTTTGTATAGATGAGCGATTCCGATAACAACGATCGCTCATTTTTAAATTGCTCTTGAAATATACGATTTTTTAAAAAAATGAACGAAATTCGATTCTCATTCGTATAAGAAGTAAGGAGGGAACGTTTATGAAAACAATTTTATTTGAAGAAAATCAATTAGTTATTACATTATCTAGTTTAGAATCTGTACTTGGGCTAAAGCATAAAATTGAAATTCCCTATAATGATATTAAGGAAGTTTCAATAGAAGACATCCAGCAGTATTTATGGAAAGTATATGGTACACATATGGGTCCAAGTAAATATGGTTTTTTTAAAAAGGACGGTTTGAATTATTTTGTGGCGACAAGTACGAACAAAGGCAATTTAGTCTTAACATTGAATAATCATAAGTACGATAAAATTATTTTGGAAATGGATCATGTTGATGATGTTTTACAGCAAATACAAAATAACTTGAGTACTCATATAAAATAACTTAAATAAGACTGTCTTTAATGGACAGTCTTTACTTTTTGATTTAAATTGCCTTATAAATGAATAATTTCAAAACGATGATCAAATTCTCTTAAGTATTCTACTACTAATTTACGATGACAATGGTGTGGTTTTTCTTCGCTACATAAAAAGCATGGAACGCCAATACTTGTAAAATCGTTTATTTTTTTTTCAATTTTACGGTTTTGAATCAAGTTCAAAAAGTCTTTTTCGAAGTCATTCCACTCGATTTCTTTTTTCTTAATTGCTTTAAGTAATTCTTCTGTTGGTGCTAAATCTGTGTCATGTGTGTATTGAATATTTAATAGACGCATTACAAATTGTAAGTCGTCTTTTTTGGCGTATCCTGCTAGTTGTGATGTGTTATGTAGCCGAGTATCAATTAGATGAGTAACTCTATTTTGTTGAAGCATTGTTGAGAAGGTTCTTAAAGATTTTTTTGAGAAACCGATTGTTGTTATGTTCATTTTGGAAAGTTACTCCTTTAAAGATTACTTCTATTTATGTTGATATAAAAAAGGTGATTCGTCTCGTTTTTGATAGACCACACTCACTTTTGCAGTAATCACATCAAACTTTTTAAAATGGTCCTGAAGGGTTATTCGTATTATTAACTTTAGTTGTTTCTCTCCCAATTTCTTCATTCATTGTTTGATTATCACTTTTATTTAGTGCGCCCGTTCCGAATTTCTTTTGCATAAAATAACCAAATGCGATTATTAAAATAACAAATCCCCAAAATAAATATCCCAATTTTGTAATTTACCTCACCTCATTTTCAATTATTAGTTTAGCTGTTCCTCAACTTATTACAGTTTATTATTACATTCGATAATTTACAGTATTTTCCTTTTATATTATTGAAGTAATTTGTCACATATTGAAATAAATGATATTCGACTAATAATCATCCTCTACTTTGGTTCAGCTAAGGCAATGCGATCGTTCAATAAATAAATTCTTTTCCAAATGGAAAGTATGCTTGATATTGCTCCATTTGCACGATAAACTTAATCTATGGAAAGTTAACTTTCCATGAAAAAAGGGGGGACCATGTTGCTCAATCGTTTAGAAGAAATCCGTAAGCAACGCGGAATTAAACAAGAAGAATTAGCAACAGCTCTTGAAGTGTCAAGGCAAACGATCGGTTCACTAGAAAACGGACGTTATAACCCTTCTATCCTTTTAGCGTTCAAAATTGCTCGTTTTTTCGGTATGAGTATTGAAGAAATCTTTATTTATGAGGAGGATTAAAGTATGAAAAAAACTAATTCAATTTATTATCTTACCGCAGTGGCTTTTATACTACTAGCGGGTGGTATTTACTTCATCAAAACAAATCACGATCCACAAGGTTTGCTACGAGTGTTACCTTATATCTGTTTTGGGCTTGGCTGTAGTATTTTTGGTCACGGTATGGGAGAAATACTGCTCCGTTTCGCTGTGAAGAATAATCCTGTTGCAGCAAAAAAGCTAGAAATTGACAAAAAAGATGAGCGTAATTTGGCAATCGCTAATCAAGCAAAAGCGAAAGCATATGACATGATGGTTTTAGTGTTTGGAGCCTTAATCTTAGCATTTGCCTTGATGGATATAGATTTTACCATGTTGTTACTATTAGTTTTTGCATATATGTTTCTCCTTGGATCTAACAGTTTTTACCGTTTAAAGTACTATAAAGAGATGTAATTAATTAATAGTTATGACAAATTATATTGAATTCCAAAATGAAAAATGATCCATTATGTATACAATTTAAAAACAAAACCGGGCAATAATCAACCCGGTCCTTTTTTGTTTACACATTTTAAATTAAGACTTCACTACTTCCACTGAAACTTCTTCAAATGGCCATGATGGAAGCATTTTTCTTAAAACTTTATCCTCTCTATAGCCAAGGTCGTATTCAGCTTGCATAATTGTGTGAATTTCACGAGTACCTTCATAAATTACAGGTGCTTTTGAGTTTCTTAAGTAGCGCTCTACAGGGAATTCGTTTGAGAATCCATATGCTCCATGGATTTGTACTGCATCGTTTGCTGCTTCATTTGCGGCATTACATGAAATCCATTTTGCTAGTGATGTTTCTCTTGTATTTCGTTTACCGTTATTTTTTAACCAACCTGCTTTGTATACTAATAATCTAGAGATTTCTAAATTTGATGACATTTTTGCAATCATTTGTTGTACTAGTTGGTGCTTTCCGATTTCTTTGCCGAATGTTTTACGTTCGTGGCAGTATTTTACACTCGCTTCAAGAGATGCTTGAATTAAGCCGCATGCACCAGCGGCTACTGTAAATCGACCGTTATCTAGTGCTGACATAGCAATTTTAAAGCCTTCACCTTCAAAGCCTAAAAGGTTTTCAGCAGGTACTCTTACATCATCTAAAAATACTTCGCCTGTATTCCCAGCTCTAATACCCATTTTTCCTTTAATTGCTTTTGTGGAAACGCCTTCAAATGTACGCTCTACAATAAAACAAGATATTCCGTGATGCTTTAAGTCATGGTTTGTTTTAGCAAAAATTAAGAAATGGTCAGCAACATCACATAATGAGATCCATGTTTTAGACCCGTTTAAAATATAGCTATCTCCGTCTTTTACAGCAGTCGTTGTCATTGCGACCACATCTGAGCCTGCATTCGGTTCAGTTAATCCAAATGCCCCAATTTTATTCCCTTGGGCTTGAGGTACTAAGTATTTTTTCTTTTGTTCTTCAGTACCCCATTGTAATAAAGTCATGCTGTTTAATCCTGTATGCACTGAGACTGCCGTTCTAAATGCTGTGTCCCCTCTTTCTAATTCCTCACATACAATCGCTAATGTATTATAATCCATCCCTACTCCACCATATTGTTCTGGAATACATACACCCATTAATTGTAAATCAGCTAGTCGCTTTAAAATATTTACTTCAAAATGTCCTTTTTCATCCCATTCTTTAATAAAAGGGATAATTTCTCGGTCTACAAATGACCTGACTACTTTCCTTACACTAACTTGTTCTTCTGATAATGAAAAATCCATTTTTATTTCCTCCTCAAATTGTTTTATTTAATTTCATTTCTTCTATTTCAATTCGGGAATAACCTAGCTTACTCATTATTTCATCAGTATGTTCGCCGTGCAGGGGTGGGTGTCTTAATACTTCAACTGGTGTTTTTGATAATTTTAATGGTGATCCGACTAGTTTTAAATCTTTAATATATGGGTGGTTTACATCCAACACCATATCTCTCGACTTAGCTTGTTCAGACTGTAGGGCTTCACTCACATTATTGATTGGTCCATTCGGGATTCCATTTTGATCTAATAATTCTTTCCATTCATTTTTAGTTTTCGTTTTTAACTTGTTTTGAATTAATTGCTCTATAAGTTTTCTATGCTGTAGTCGACTAGTATTTGTTTTAAATGTTTCGTTCAATAAAGTTGGCTCATCGATTAATAGCGCAAATCGTTTAAATTGTTCATCATTACCAACTGCTATGACAAGTTCCCCATCACTCGCCGTAAAAACTTGATATGGAACGATATTAGGATGATGATTTCCCATTCGTTCAGGTACAATTCCACTGCATAAATAATTACTAGCTACATTTACTAAAGCAGCTAGTTGTGAGTCAAACAACGAAATATCAATTTCCTGGCCTTCCCCTGTACGACTCCGATGTTGCAGTGAAGCAAGAATCCCAATACATGTAAATAAACCAGTTAAAACGTCAGAAATAGCTACTCCTACCTTTGTTGGCTCTGCTTCTTTCTCGCCTGTAATGCTCATTAAACCAGACATTGCTTGAATGATATAATCATATCCCGGTAGACTTGAACTCGGCCCTACACTGCCAAATCCACTAATGGAAGCTAATATGATGTCACCTTTTATTTTTTTCAAATCTTCATAGCCAAAGCCTAGCTTCTTCAATGTGCCAGGTTTGAAATTTTGAACAACTACATCAGCCTCTGAAATTAGCTTTTTTAAAATTTCTTTACCTTGCTCACTTTTTAAGTTCAAGGTGATGCCCTGCTTATTGCGGTTTGCACATAAATAATAAGCGCTTTCACCTTCCACGAAAGGTGGCCCCCATCCTCTTGTTTCATCACCAATATTTATACTTTCTACTTTTATGACCTCGGCCCCCAAATCCCCAAGGATCATCGTACAAAAGGGACCGGCTAGCACTCTTGTTAAATCAATGATTTTAACTCCATATAATGCACCCGGCAACTTTTCCACCTCTATTAATCTAGTTAATAAGCCAGTAAACACTCAATTACAATTGCCTGCACCTGAATGTTTAACTGGCTTACAAATTTTTTAAATGTCTAACCCTATTGAGATATATTTAACTTCTAAAAATTCCTCAATTCCGAAGTGACCGCCTTCTCTTCCTAGACCGCTCTCTTTATAACCACCAAATGGAACTTGAACAGCTGAAGGTAAAGCATCATTTAAACCAATAATTCCGTATTCAAGTGCTTCTGTAATACGGAATGAACGACTTAAATTCTCTGTATACACATATGCAGCTAGACCATAATTTGAATTATTTGCTCTTTCGATTACCTCCTCTTCCGTTTTAAAAGTAGAAATCGGTGCTAGAGGTCCAAAAATTTCTTCCTTCATACATGCCATTTCATCTGTAATTCCAGTTAAAATTGTTGGTGCATAATAATATCCATTTTCTTCTTTTGGTTTATTACCGCTGAATACTATTTTCCCACCATTTTTAGTAGCATCCTCGACTAATGTTTTTACCTTTTCTAAAGCTGAATGATCAATTAGAGGACCAACATCAACTCCTTCTTCTAAACCATTACCAACTTTTAATTTTTCCAATTCTTTTGTAAATAGGTCTGTAAACTTTTCTGCTACACTTTCTTGTACGTAAATACGATTTGTACAAATACAAGTTTGGCCAGCATTTCGGAATTTTGACTGAACTAAACCAACTGCTGCCTTTGATAAATCGGCATCATCCATGACGATAAATGGCGCGTTTCCTCCAAGTTCAAGAGAAACCTTTTTGACATTTTCTGCTGCACCCTTCATTAGCGTTTTACCAACTTCAGTAGAACCAGTAAATGTAATTTTCGTTACTCTAGGATCTTTTAACCATACGTCACCAATTTCAGAAGATTTACCAGTAACAACATTAATTACACCTTTTGGAATTCCTGCTTCATGAGCAAGCTCTGCCAGCTTTAATGCTGTTAAAGGTGTTTGTGTTGCTGGTTTAATAACCGTCGTACAACCAGCCGCAAGAGCAGGCGCAACTTTTCTAGTAATCATTGCTGCTGGAAAATTCCATGGTGTAATTGCTGCTACAACACCTACAGGTTCTTTTCTAATAAGAATTCGCTTATTAGGCTGTGATGCAGGAATTGTTTCTCCGTATATGCGTTTACCTTCTTCTGCATACCAAGAAATAAAGCCATTTGCATAAACAGTCTCACCTAGCGCTTCTTTTACTGGTTTCCCTTGCTCAATTGTCATTAATCTAGCAATTTCTTCTTTCTTTTCGTCAATCAGTCGATACCAATTCATTAATAAATGATATCTTTCTTCTGCAGTCTTTTTTGACCAAGTTTTGAAGGCTTTATGAGCAGCATCAACAGCTAATTTTGCTTCATATGTACCACCTGTTGGAATTGCACCTACAACCGCTCCAGTTGCAGGATTTGTAACCTTTGTATAATATTCATGATCAGTCCCAACCCATGCACCGTCTATATACATAGGGTAGACTTCGTATTTTTCTTTAATTTGGCTCATTTAGTTTACCTCCAATTGAAGTTCTGGAACTAATACAGCCTCGATGGACTCTCTTAAAATATCTAGCCCTTCTTCAAGCTGCTCATCAGTAATCGTAAGTGGCATTAATAAACGAATCACGTTACCAAAAATTCCTGCGCTTAATAACATTAACCCTCTGTTATTTGCTTCTTTTACAATCTTTCCAACTGTAGCTTTATCTGGTGTTTTATCCTTTTTATTTGTGACAATCTCCATCGCACACATTGCGCCAATTCCACGAATATCGCCAATTTGTTCAAATCGTTCTGCCCATTGGTTCATTTTCTCATTAACCTTTTCACCAATGACAACAGCTCGATCATTTAATTCTTCTTCTTCAATGATGTCGAGTACTGCTAATGCAGCACGGCATCCAAGTGGACTACCAGAATATGTTCCGCCTATTTCACCACTATCAGAAGCTTCCATTATTTCTTTTCTACCAATTACGCCACTAATAGGTACTCCTGCACCCATTGATTTTGAAATCGTAATTAAATCAGGCTCAACTCCAAAGTGCTCGATCGCAAAATATTTACCTGTTCTAGCGAATCCAGTTTGAATTTCATCTGCTACAAACAATATGCCATACTGCGTACAAATTTCTCTAACTCTTTTAACAAAATCAAGATCCGGAACAATAAAGCCGCCTTCGCCTTGAATTGGTTCCATTACAACAGCAGCAATTGTTTCTGGTGCCACTTCTGCAATTAGGAACTGCTCAAATTGTTCAATGATGAAATTACTATATTCTTTTTCATTCATTTGTTCTGGACGACGATATACGTATGGATAAGGTGCTTTATACACTTCCGGAGCAAATGGTCCAAATCCATATTTGTATGGCTTAACTTTACTTGTCATTGTCATCGTCATTAAAGTACGACCGTGGAATCCTCTAGTAAACGAAATGATGCCTTGACGCTTTGTATATTTTCTAGCAATTTTCACTGCATTTTCAACTGCTTCTGCACCACTATTAAAAAATGCTACTTGTTTATCGAAATCCCCAGGCGAAATTTCGGCTAATCTTTCAGCAAGTTGAATATAAGATTCATACATCATGACATTAAAGCCTGTATGAATATAATCACCGGCTTGTCCTTGAAGTGCTCTTACTACTCTAGGATGGGAATGTCCCACATTTAGAGTTCCAATTGCACCAGCAAAGTCAATAAATGTATTGCCATCAATATCCTCAACTAGTGCACCTTTTGCTTTTTTTACGAATGCTTCACTATTATTACTAATTGCTTTTGGAACCACTTTATTTCTTCGAGCAAGCAGCTCTTGTGATTTTGGTCCTGGAATTGAAGTTTGGATTTTAACAAATTTTCGATCTGCCATTATTGCACCGTCCTATCTATAACGATTTTTTCCGACTGTAATGAAAGCATGTCATGATCTATAATGTCATGACATGCTGGTGAATAAATTAAGCTTGAATAGTAGCTAAAATTTCTTTAAATGCACTTACTACAGTATCAACCTCTTCATAGCTAATTTTTAATGAAGGCTCGATACGAATTGTTTTTGAGTTAATTAACGTACCAGCAACTAGGATTCCTTTATCAAACATTCCTTTAGAAACTTCATAGCCGATTTCATCTTGATGGAACTCGATTCCGATCATTAAACCTTGACCACGAATTTCTAAAACTTTGTCTTCATGTCCTTTTGCAGCTTCTTTTAATTGATCTAAGAAATATGCTCCAACTACTTCTGCTCTTTCAGGTAATTTTTCTTCAAGTAATACGCTGATTGTAGCAATAGCAGCAGCACATGCTAATGGATTTCCACCAAATGTTGTTGTATGCATAAATGGATTTGGGAACCAGCTTTTGAACACTTCTTCTTTTGCTACTACTGCACCAGCTGGCATAACTCCTCCACCAAATGCTTTAGCAAGACAGATAATATCTGGTACTACTTCATATAAATCAGCAGCAAACATTTTACCTGTACGACCCATACCTGTTTGTACTTCATCAAAAATTAATAGAGAACCGTACTCATCACATAACTCACGAACTTCTTTTAAGTAGTTTGGAGGAGGAAGAATAATTCCGCCTTCACCTTGAATTGGCTCAAGAATTACTGCTGCAACATCCTCACCAACTAATGCACATGTTTCAAATGTTTTTCTCATCATGTCAATGTCACCAAATGGAACATGACGGAATCCAGGAATTAGCGGTAAAAATGGTTTACGGAACATTCCTTTTGCAGTACCTGATAAAGAACCTAAGCTTTTACCATGGAATGCACGTGTAGTTGAAATAAATGTACTGCGCTCACTATACATTTTTGCTAGCTTTAATGCTGCTTCCACACTTTCAGTCCCACTATTTGTAAAGAATGAATATTTTAAATCTCCAGGTGTAATATCAGCTAAAATTTTTGCAAGCATTGCACGTAATGGATCTAATAAATCTTGGCTATGAAGTGCCTGTCTTTTTAACTGATCTGTAACAGCTTTGATAACTTTTGGATGACGGTGTCCAACATTATAAATTCCGAATCCGCCTAAACAGTCAATATATTCTTTTCCATTTACATCTTTAAAGCATGAACCGCTATCAGACCACTCAACAGAAGCAAATTGACCGCCTTCAGTAACTGTTTTACGGTAAGCAAGGAAACCTGGGTTTACATGTTCTCTAAATCCATCAACTGTTTCTTTTGTGATCCACGCAGCATCTTCTTCTGTAACAGTCTCTTTTTCTATTAAACTTAAAACTTTATTAATGTACTCAGTTACATTTTTTTCTTCACTTTTTAATTCGTTTTTTAAATTGATACTCATTTTGTCCACTCCTATAGTCGTTTTATTTATTTTTTTAGTTAAATTTTGCCCTTTATTATTCTGCAAACCAGCCAATTGGTTCAACTTGTAAATTAATGTTAATTTGCTTAATCTCTTGGAATTCTTCTAACCCAAATGTACCTAGGCTTCGACCAACACCACTTTGTTTGTATCCACCCCAAGGCGCTTCATTATAAGTTGGATGGTAGGCATTGATCCAAGTAATCCCTGATCGTAGCTTTTTAATAACTCTTAAAGCTTTCGCTCCATCTTTACTAAATACTGCACCTGCTAAACCATAAACGGTCCCGTTTCCTAGTTTTATTGCTTCCTCTTCAGTTTTAAACTTTTGAATACATACTACAGGGCCAAAAATTTCTTCTTGAACGATTCGCATATTTTGTTCAACATCTACAAATACAGTCGGTTCAACAAAGTATCCCTTTTCTAACCCATCTTTTTCGATACGATTTCCGCCGCAAGCAACTCTTGCGCCTTCATCTTTACCAATTTGTATATAGCTTAAAACTTTTTCTAAATGCTCTTTACTAACAAGTGGGCCCATTTCATTTTCTGCTACATTTCCAGGACCTACTTTAATTTTTTTAGCACGCTCTACAAATCGATCAACGAAGCGATCATAAATCGATTCTTCAACTAAAATCCTTGAACCCGATGAACAAACCTGACCCGAACCTGCATAAATTCCAAATAGCGCATAATCTACTGCCGTTTCAAAGTCTGCATCAGCAAAAATGATATTCGGAGATTTCCCACCAAGCTCTAGTGACACTTTTTTCATCGTATCAGCAGCTGTTTTCATGATATGTTTACCTGTTTTTGTTCCACCCGTGAATGAAACCATGTCTACATCAGGATTGGCAGTGATTTCATTTCCAACCACTCGTCCTGCACCCATCACCATATTTGCTACACCATGTGGCAAACCAACCTCTTCAAAAATCTCAAATAATTTCTTAGGGGTTACTGGTGTTACTTCTGAAGGTTTGAAAACAATCGAATTACCTGCCGCTAATGCCGGAGCAATCTTCCAAACACTCATTAATAATGGGTAGTTCCAAGGAACAATCAATCCACAAACTCCGATTGGTTCACGTACAACCATAGCTTGCATTGGATCTGCTACATGATAAGTAAATCCGTCTGGCTTCGTAATCAAACCTGCATAATAACGGAAGCATGCTGCTGCATCAGCCACATCATAGCCCGCTTCACGATTCGTTTTCCCATTATCTAATGTTTCAAGCTTTGTTAGTTCCTCTTGGTACTCTTCTATTTTGTCCGCTATTTTAAATAAGTAAGTTGCTCTTTCTTGAGCAGATAAATCAGACCATCTTCCATCATTGAATGCTTTACGAGCAACATCAATTGCTTCTTTCGCATCTTCAATCGTTCCTTCTGGTGCATAAGCGATGATTTCTCCAGTTGCTGGGTTAATAACAGGGCGTTTCTCATGATTGCTAGAATCTTTCCATTCACCATTTATAAACATCTTTAAATCAATTGTTTTGAATTGAACATCGACCATTGTATATAAACCCTCCTTAATTTCTTAACAATTTAATAGTTTGCAAGAACTGTGCCAACTTAAATATCGCTAATTTACAAGGTTTTTACTGAATACTCTGTACAATTATTATTCAATTTTGCATAACACTATTACAATTTGCATAATCTTTGAAATTCGTTAGTTTATTAAGGTTCAATTACTTTTTAAACGATTTTTTTTAAATACGATTAGTTAAACCGACATATTGCGAAAATTCGTTGCATAGGCTAGAACACCATGAAAGGAGGAGATTAATATGTTACTTGCTGGAACGTGCATTGCAGTGGGACTTATCATGATTTTCATGGCATTTGGGATTGCGAGGGATCAAATTAGAATGACTGAAGTGATTGAAAGTCATAATGAAAATATAGGGGATTTAGAGAAATAAACGCACAAGTTCCGCTTCACTCTGTCGAAAAAGTCGACAGTTTTTTATTTATTGTGGACACGAAAACCCTAGGCTAGGCCTAGGGTTCTAAAAAGCTTACAGCGTAGTATTAAAAAATTTCCCCGAGGTGCTAAACTATTTTTGGTTCTCCAACCAAAATAGCAGCATACGGATGGATTTTTATGACAAAAGACAGTAATAATCTAGCAAATACAACACACCTTAATCAACGGCGGACATATATCCTCATGTTTTTCATCGGATTGCCATCATAATTCAGCGTGGAAAGGCCTTTATGAACGAAAGCCTGTGGTTTATGAACAAAATCAACTAGTTTATGCACAAAACTCACTGGTTTATGGACAAAAGCCACCTATTTATGCACAAATAGTCGTAGAGCAAACCACCCGTTATCACGGGTGGCTATGTTTTATTGGCTCATAACCTCCTCTGAAGTTACTTCGTAAATAAATAAGAGTGTAGAGAAATCGTTAAGGATTTCTCTACACTCTTAAAACTCACTCACTTAAATGACATAAAATCATTATTTAAATTTTTTTCATTCATTATTTTTTGATACTTACGGCTAACAGAAGATTGACTGATCCCTAAAACCTGCGCAGCTTTTGTTGTTGTTTTATATTGCTTCATCGCAAGTACAATAAGTTGCTCCTCTACGTAATCAATTGCCTCTTGTAAAGGAATTACCTTATTAATGACTGGTTTTGATTTATTAAAGTCATAGCTATTTGGCAAGAACTGATTAACATCCTCTGCATTAATAATTTGATCTTCTGCAGAAACGACTAATCTTTCAATAATGTTTTGAAGTTCTCTGACATTACCTGGCCATGAGTAAAATTCTAAAACATTAATTGCATCTGGTGTTAGGTGAAAACTCTTATTATATTTTTCATTTAATTGCTGTAAGAAATGGAAAGCCAGTAATGAAATATCTTCAAGTCTTTCCCTTAATGGCGGAATGTTAAGAGGGATCACGTTTAAACGGTAATATAAATCCTCTCTAAATGTACCATCCTGAACCATTTTTTCTAATCTTTTATTTGTCGCTGCGATAATTTGAACATTAACTTTAATTGGCTTTGTACTACCAACCGGAATTACTTCTTGCTCTTGAAGAACTCGAAGCAATTTAACTTGTAAATGCAATGGCATTTCACCAATCTCATCTAAAAATAAAACACCATCATCAGCTTGTTTAAAATAGCCATCCTTATTTTGATCTGCTCCCGTAAAAGCCCCTTTAACATAACCAAAGAGTTCACTTTCTAAAAGATTTTCAGGTATTGCACCACAGTTTAACTTTAAGAATGATTTAGAGGAACGATTTCCTAGTTGATGAATAGCCTGTGCAATTACTTCCTTACCTACCCCGGATTCCCCATGTAGTAAAACAGTAGAAGAAAAATCAGCAATTTTTTTTGCTTGATTGATGATTTGCTCCATTTTAGGACTACAATAAATCAGTTTTTTAACAAAACTGTCCTTGCTTTTAATATCTTCAAGTTCCCTTTTATATTGCTCAGAGATCTTCTTCATTTCTTTTAATTCTGTTTTAAGTCGTGAAGTTTCTGTAATATCTCTAGAAGCAATAATAATGCGGTCAATTTCCATATTCTCGTCAAAAACCGGATTACCTACTGCAAGTACTTTACGTCCATTTATTGTTTCTTGAACAATTGATACTTTTTTCTTTTTTTCTAAAACTAATTTAGTAACAGAAGGCGTAAAAAGTCCTTGGTTTTCAAATTCTAAAATACTCTTTCCAAGCATTTCCTTTAAATCTACATTCCAAAAACCAGGAATGATATTCTCACTATAACGAATTAACTCACCTTTATGATTTACAACAAGTATTTCATCATAAATACTTGATAATATGGCATTCAAATCTTTATTTAAATCCTTAACATATTCGATTTCAGAAGCCATTTCTTCAACCATTGGAAGATCCTGTACTACAATAACAACACCTTCAACCTCGTTATCTACGAAAATCGGGCTATAATCAACAAGAATTCCCATATCATCATTTATTTGAATCTGATTAAGAACTGTCTTACCTGTAGAAAATACATTTTCAATTTGTTCACCGCTAAAAATGACTTCTGCTTTTGTATTAATTACCTTTTCTGATGTTGACTTAATCATTTTTAACCCAGCATCATTGCAGTTAATTATTACTTTATTTTTATCTACTACAAACGTGCCCATCGGTATCGATGTTAAAATGCTCTTTAACAAATCTACACTTTTATTATCTTGTTTGAAAAGCTCGGCCAATATATCTTCACGAAGTATGTAACCTATTGGCATATCTTCATCTTCTTTTACAATCGAGATTGGTTCACCAATGATTTGAAATAGATCCGTTATTGAAATTTGCTCACTTACACTACAAACACTATTAATAGATTGAGAAGAGCTAGTAATCTTTGAAATTGCTATATTTTTCTTTTTATCATTTCCTTGAATAATCTCATTTAATTGAACATAACCAAAAATTTGATTTTGCTTGCGCAAGAATAAAAAGGGTTCATTTATCTTGGATAAATCGATTTCATCGTTTTCTTTAAATTGATCGATATCTAATGTGATGACTGGTCTAATTTGTTTCTCGTTTATTGATAGCATTTCTTTCCCCCCTTATGTCTAAACAAATATACATTCCTATTTTAGCAGAATTTTTAAATTTATCATAAAAATCTAAAATTATAATTTGCTAATCTATTAAATATCATTATTAAAAACAGAAAGAAAGGGCAGTCTCATAAGACGCCCCTTTGCAATTATTAAGTCGTAAATACCTCATTGTTCACGAAAAATAAATTGACTTCCCCAACCCCTGTATTTCTTTTCCCTCTAAACCAAATCTTTTAATCGCTAGCTGATACAAATAAGTCCTCTTTAACAAACGCTAGTACCATCCCCGGAACTACCCGATCTCCTTTTGCTACCTCTAATGAAACAATTTCACCACTAATTCCTTGATGAATAACTTTCGTAATGCCATCGGATGTTTTTATATAAAATAATGGTTCCCATTCATAAATTCTCGAATCTTTTTGAATAGCTGCTTCTTCGACTGTTCCATAGTAGTCACAGACGACGACTCCATAATACATAGCGCTCACTCCTTTTAGTAAAAATAAAGCCTTACATTATAACTCGCAAATGTGTTTTGATTGTAAAACCATACTAAAGAAATTTTGAATTTCTAAAATGTCTTCCTCAGCAATTCCGAGTTTTGGAGCCCAATAATGTTCAGAATCAATATCTTCTAAACATAATAACGCCATTTTACTAGATTGAAGTGATGTAACCATTGACTTTCCGTAAAAGTGACTAGAAAAGGCAATCGATAAATCATATCGGTTATTCTGTGTTAATAAACAATAATGGTGCACAAGCTGTCTTTCTGCTGATTCAGAAATAATATCGATCATCTAGATTTCCCCTTTTGTTTAGAATTTTACCCAACCTCTCAAACGACAAGCTTCAGCGATTTTACGAATCCCTTCAATATAAGCCGCTATTTTCATGTTTACATTATATTTTTGTGATGTTTTATAAACTTTCATAAAGCTATCCGTCATTTTTTCTTTTAATCGTTCATCTACAGTACTCTCTGCCCAATAATAGCCTTGCATATTTTGACACCATTCAAAATACGAAACAACTACTCCACCTGAGTTAGCTAAAATATCTGGTACAACTAAAATCTCTTTTTGATCAAGAATTTCTAAAGCTTCTTTCGTAGTTGGTCCATTTGCTGCTTCAACCACAATTTTGCACTTCAATTTATCTGCATTACGATTATTAATAACCCCACTAATTGCCGCTGGTATTAAAACATCACATTCTTTTTCCAATAATTCTTGATTTGAAATTGCATTTTTAAATAAATTAGAAACAACTCCGAATGAATCTCTGTTATCTAAAAGATATGGAATGTCTAAACCTTTTGGATCATAAACGCCACCAAGAACATCTGAAACACCAACAACCTTTGCTCCAGCTTCGTATAAATATTGAGCTAAATAACTACCAACATTTCCAAACCCTTGCACAATGACCTTCATATTCTTAATTTCGATATTCTTTAATTCACTTATTAACTCAAGGGCATAAAATACACCTTTTGAAGTTGCTGTCTCTCGACCAACTGATCCTCCTAAAGTAATTGGTTTACCAGTAATAAAGCTCGGCGAATCAAATTCTCTAATATGGTCATATTCATCAAGCATCCATGCCATCACTTGCGCGTTAGTATACATATCAGGTGCCGGAATGTCCTTTGTAGGTCCAACAATCTGGCTAACCGCTCTTACATAACCCCTACTTAGCTTTTCAAGCTCATTCATGCTTAAAAGTCTTGGATCGCAAACGACACCACCTTTTGCTCCTCCATATGGTAAATCAGTAATACTACATTTTAAACTCATCCATCCAGCCAATGCTTTTACTTCTTCTGGCGTAACATCTGGATGAAATCTAATGCCACCCTTTGTTGGGCCAAGTGCATCATTATGCTGAGCACGATATCCCTGAAATACTTTCGTCTCACCATTATCCATTTGAACTGGAATACTAAATTCTAAAAATCTCATCGGCGTTTTAAGAAATTCGAATACTTGGCTCGGATAGTTCATTATGCCAATTGCTTCATTTAACGTTTCTCTAAATTCTTGAAGGGAATCATCTATTTCGACCTGCTCACTAATCTTTTCTGTTTGCTCTACTTCAGTTAAATTTGAACTCATCTTCTGCACCTCATTAGTTATTTTTAAAAATTAAATAGCAATTCCTGTGCCAACTTGAATTCACTTCATCATTTTACGAGTAATATATCTCACAAAAGCTTATTAGAGAGCCATTTAATGGACTATATCTATTTTTTAAGATTCACTATTTTCTTTGAGAATGAAATTTGATTGTTTATTGGATATATGTTTGGATGCATGAATTATTCAGTTTTGCATTATTGATTATTCAGAATTGAATTGCTTGATGTTGATTGGGTGGACGCGTTGGTGGGGGCGAAATGCAAACACAATGTGTCATTTGTGCATAACATGGTCAACACACAAAAGTAGTTCAATATGCTGGATTTTCATATTAAAAATACGAACATCACTTGAACATTGTTGATAAAGTTGTGAACTCGGTTGATATAATGTTAAAGCTCGTTGATATAGTGTTTAAATCCGTTGATATTATGTCAAAGTTCGTTGATAAATTGTTAAAGCGAATCAATTTGGAATTGGGCTATCGAGAAATTTGACCTCATTTTAAAGAAAAACGCAAAAAAGCCACAAGGAAATCAATTCCCTTGTGGCTTTTCGAAGCATATTATACGGCTGCTTCTTCTTCATATTTAGGTGGAGCAATTTGGAATGCTTTCGTTAAGTAAATTAAATATACTAAACCAATGACGAACCACACTGTTCCCATAATTAATGAGCTTTTTTCAATATTAAACCAAAGGATCGCTACTGATGCGGCCCCAATTAGAGGCAAGATAAGGTAAGAAATGTAGCCTTTAATTGATCTCTGTTTTCCTCGAATAAAGAAATGATTAATTACTGATAGATTAACAAAAGTAAATGCCATTAGTGCACCAAAGTTAATTAGTGAAGTGGCTGTTACTAGATTGAAAAAGATTGCTGACAACGAGATCACACCAACGAAAATTACGTTAAATGCTGGCGTTTTCCATTTCGGATGAACAAATCCGAACCATTTATCTGGGAAAACTTTGTCGCGTCCCATTACATATAGTAAACGTGATACACTCGCATGTGATGCCAATGCAGAAGCAAGTGTATTAATAAATGTTATGCATAAGAAGATTGATTGAAATAATTTTCCACCTACATATAACGCAATCTCTGGTGATGCAGCATCAGGATGCTTAAATCTAGATATGTCAGGATAGTATAATTGGATGAAGAATGATGTAACTGTAAAGATTACCCCTCCCCAAAGGGCTGTGTAAAGAATTGCTTTTGGGATTGTTTTTGCTGGATCAATCGCTTCTTCTGATAAAGTGGAAACAGCGTCAAATCCCAAAAATGAAAAACATAGAATTGTTGCACCGGTTACTAATGAGCCAAAATGCATTCCCGCACTGAATAATGGTTTTACGCTGAATCCACCATAACCCTCTCCATGATGTAAACCTTGGATTACTAGAACGATAAAGACAACCATAATCACAAGCTGTACTAATACAAAAAGGGTATTGAAATTCGCTAACATATTTATACTTCTTAAGTTTAAGAATGTAACTAGCCCTACAAAACCAACTACCCATATCCAAGTTGGAACATTAGGAAAAAGTGCATTGAGGTAAATTTTAGTTAATAAAGCATTTACCATTGGTAAAAACAAGTAATCTAGTAATGATGACCATCCAACAAGAAAGCCTAAGTGACCACTAATTGCTTTCTGAGTGTATGTATAAGCAGAGCCAGCATCAGGAAATACTTTTACAAGTTTACCATAGCTTACCGCCGTAAATAACATTCCAATTAAAGCTACAATATATGCAGTTGGTACATGACCATTAGTTACATGAGATACAATTCCGAAAGTGTCGAAAACAACCATAGGAGTCATATAGGCTAACCCCATCATAACTACTTGCCATAACTTTAAGGATCTTTTTAACTGTGTTTTATTTTCCACCTATCATATCCCCTTCGTTTTAGATTAAGCGCTTACACCTTTATTTCTACTTCCTTATAATTCTTACTTTTCCGACAGAAACCTCCTTTTTTTGAATATTTAAATAAGTCATTTTATAAAGTTGCAAGTTTTATGCCAAAATATTAATTTTATGTAAACGTTCAATTAAACACTTAATATTACACTGAAAGCATTAAGTAATAATAGAAGAAACTGATTTAGATCTTTTGAAAATTACTTTATCTACCTACCTGCCCATTATTCAATCTTGCATATATTATTCAAGCTCTCATAATCCTTCTCTCTCTTTTCATGAGAACCGCTATATTCTATTCAATTATATGGACTGGCACGGAAGTTGCTATGCTAACTATAAACTACCAATCTAAAAATACATAGCTTCTATTAATAATAAAACTTTTAGTTATTAAACTAGACTAACTATAAGTTTAATTATAAGAAAATTCAGTTAATTAATTCGAATTCGGAGGAGATGATTTATGAGTAAACAAGGTTTTGATTCAGATGCTTTACAATCGTTTAGCTACAAACAGGAGTTACAGCGTTCTTTAAAGTTTTTCAGCTCATTTGCAGTTGCGTTTTCATTTATTTCAATTACAACAGGTATTTTTAGCTCCTATAGTCTTGCTTTAGGTGCAGCTGGACCGGCGGGAATATGGACTTGGCCATTTGTAATGGTAGGGCATTTGCTTGTAGCTTTAATTTTCGCAGATTTATCAAGTAAAATTCCTTTAAGTGGCTACGTATACCAATGGGTCAGCCGTTTAACGAATCGGGGATTTGGTTGGTTTACGGGTTGGGCTGCATTATGTTACTTAATAATTGTTGTACCTACTGTTGATTACGGTGTTGCGCCTATTTTTCTTGATTTAATCGGTATTAAAAGTACAACTACTGTACTTACAACGGTTGTACTAATTACAATCGTTATACAAGCTTTATTAAATATTTATGGAGTAAGAATTGCTACGATCATAAACAATTCAGCAGTATATACGGAAGTAATTGGATTTATTGGCATTATTATTATTTTAAGCTTTGTCTTATTTTTTAAAGGAGCAGATTTTTCATTATTAACTTATACTGCTCACAAAGTTGGTTCAAATGGCAGCTATTTTACAGCATTTGTACTAGCTGTGGTAATGGGTTCGTATACATTAGTAGGCTTTGAAGCGGCTGCAAATCTAGCTGAGGAAACTGTTGATGCTAAGAAGACTGTACCTAAAGCTATTGTATTCTCAATGTTAATAGCGGGGCTAATCGGCTTTATCTTCTTAATTATCGTTACATCAGGCATTAAAGATATTAATAGCATTATGACTTCTGCTTCTCCTATCTCTGATATTTTACAATCACGACTAGGTACTGCGGTTGCAGACGTTTTCCTTGCATTAGTAATCGTGTCCATTTTTGCTTGCGGATTAATTATTATGGCTTCTGCTTCTCGTCTTATTTATGCACTAGCAAGAGATAATGTTTTCTTTGCTTCAAATGTATTTAAGAAAGTAGATCAGAAACATAATGTACCGTACAATGCTATTATTTTAGTTTCTGTATTAGGCATAATTGCCGTATTCTATTTTGGGAAACTATCATTATTAATAGGTACTTCTGCGGCACTTCCAGCCATTATTTACTTAATAACTGTAGTCGCTTATGCTACTAAAATTAAAACATTACCGGATTCGGATGGTTTCAAATTAGGAAAATGGCGACTTCCTGTTACAATTCTTGCGATTATTTGGTTAGTATTTGAAGTTGGCATTTTAACACTTCCAAAGGACTTTTTACCAACTACGAAAGTTATACTTTATTTATTCCTTGCTGGGATTGTTATTTATTGGGCTGTATTTCGATCTAGAATTAAGGAAGGTAAAATTGGTATTAATTTGGAGAAGGATTTGGATGTTTAATTAACATGAGAACTTAGTTTTAACAAGACTAAAGCCGTTCCTCTTTATGGGGAACGGCTTTTAGACTTCATGAACTTATGCGTTAGATATATTTTTCCTTTTTCATAAGCTTGTTTGGTAAAATACAACTATTCTTATGTGTTATATGAAAGAAAATGCTTTAAATAATAGATTAATAGAAAAATAACGTACATATTCATAAAAAATATGTACGTTATTTCCTTTATCAATTATTAATCAAGTTGAGCACCGTTTGTTTGAATAACATTTTGGTACCAAGAGAATGATTTTTTCTTTTTGCGTTCTAATGATCCGCTTCCATCATCATGCTTGTCAACATAAATGAAACCGTAGCGTTTAGACATTTCTCCTGTTGATGCGCTTACTAGGTCAATACATCCCCATGGAGTGTAACCCATTAGTTCTACACCATCTTCAATTGCTTCTCCAATCGCTTCGATATGGCTGCGTAGGTAGTCGATACGGTAATCATCATTAATCGAACCGTCTTCTTCAATTTGATCGTACGCACCAAGTCCATTTTCTACGATGAATAGTGGTTTTTGGTAGTGATCATATAATTGGTTTAATCCAATGCGAAGTCCAGTTGGGTCGATTTCCCATCCCCAATCACTTTCTTTTAAGAATGGATTCTTTACACCGCCAACTAAATTACCTTGGCTATTTTCTTCGTTCGTTTTATGTTTTTTCTCAGTGCGTGACATGTAGTAGCTAAGTGAAATGAAATCAACTGATCCTTCTTTAATGATTTCTAAGTCACCGTCTTGAATATCTAAGTTGATTCCATTCTCTTTCCAGAAGCGTTTTGCAAATGCTGGGTATGCTCCTCTAACTTGTACATCACCACAGTAGTTGTTCCACAAGCGAGACTCTTGTAGAGCATACATTACATTTTCAGGGTTTGAGTCGTAAGTGTAAGTTGGTACATATACAAGCATACAACCAATTTGGCTATCCGGAATAATCTCGTGTCCTGCTTTTACAGCTAACGCACTTGCAACAAATTGGTGGTGTAGTCCTTGGAAGCTATCTTGTAATTGTGTTTCTTTACTTTCAGGAGAAAAACCAAGTCCTAATATTGGTAAATGTGTTGCACCATTAATTTCATTAAAAGTTAACCAGTATTTTACTTTGTTTTTATAGTATTCGAATAATGTTTTTGCATAACGATCAAAGAATTCGATTACTTTACGGTTACGCCAGCCACCGTATTCTGTGATTAAGTGCAGAGGAATTTCGTAGTGAGAAATTGTTACAACTGGTTCAATATTATATTTTTTTAGTTCATCAAATACACGGTCGTAGAATGCTAAGCCTTCTTCATTTGGCTCTAATTCATCACCTTTTGGGAAAATACGACTCCATGCAATACTCATGCGATAAGTTTTAAAGCCCATTTCTGCAAAAAGTGCAATATCTTCTTTATAGCGATGATAGAAGTCAATTCCATCATGATTTGGATAAACAAATTTTTCATTATTTATTTTAAAATCAAAACCTGGTTCTTGTATAACTTTTAATCTTACTTTTCCACCAGGCATAACGTCTGCTAAATTTAACCCTTTGCCACCTTCTTGATAAGCACCTTCTAATTGGTTTGCAGCAGTTGCTCCTCCCCATAAAAATCCTTCTGGAAATGAATATTTAGTATTTGTCATAATGTCCCCTCCATAATTAATTCTTTATTAAAATATTCTGACTGCTGATTGTAAATTCACCAGTCAGAATCATTTATCTAATTAGCCACAAATCGTTAAAAGTGTTTCATTTTCTTTAATATTTTCTTTATTTACAGCATTTACTTCTGAGTAATTTCTACTGTTTGTAATAATAACTGGTGTTGTAACTTCATAACCTGCTTCTTTAATTTTTACTAAATCAAATTCAACAAGTAAGTCTCCAGCTTTAACATTGTCACCTTGATTTATATATGCTGTGAAGAATTCTCCATCTAATTTAACTGTGTCGATCCCGACATGAATTAAAATTTCAATTCCATCTTCTGAAGTAATGCCAATTGCATGTTTTGTTTTAAATAATGTTGTAACGACCCCATTAACAGGAGAAACAACTTTTCCTTCTTGAGGCTCAATAGCAATCCCTTTACCTAATGCTTCACTAGAAAATGCAGCATCATTTACTTCGGTTAAAGGTACAACTTTTCCTTGAAGCGGGCTTACTACCACGTGGACAGCATCTTTATCTAATTTTTTTACTTCATTTACTACCTTTACTTCTTTTTTATCATCTTGTGCTTCTTCCACATCTTCAAATCCGATAAAGTAAGCAGCAATCGTGCCACCAATGAATGCGATTGGTAAACCAATTAAAGCATAAACAAATGTTGACCCAATAAAGAATGGAATACCAGGAAGACCAGCATTACTCGGAATAACGAATAATTTAACAGACATTAATGCGTAATACGCTCCACCTAAAGCTCCACCGACTAAAGCCCCAATGAACGGCTTTTTAAGTCTCATATTTACACCATACATAGCAGGTTCTGTAACACCCATTAAAGCTGTCATACTAACCGATAAAGCTAATGATTTAAATGATTTATTTTTCGATTTTAAGAATACTGCAAAAGCCGCACCTGCTTGACCCATATTAGCCATAAACATTGCAGGTAGAATTGTGTCGTATCCTTTTGTACTTAAGTTTCCAACTACGATTGGTAAAAACGCGTAATGCATACCAGTCATAACGATTAAAGAGAATGTACCTCCAAGTAGAAGACCAGCAAAGATTCCAGTATGGGCATATAGGAATGTTACCCCTTTAGAAAGTCCGCCACCAATAATTACACCAAGTGGTCCAACAGCAATTAATGTAATTGGTACCATGATTAGTAAAGTAACAGTTGGTACGATAATTAATTTGACCATGCTTGGCGTTACACGATCAGTCCACTTTTCAACATAAGAAGCGATCCAAACTGCTAATAAGATCGGTATAACAGATGATGCATATGTTACCGCTGTTACAGGAAGACCGATAAAGTGTACTGGTTTCCCAGCACTTAATAACGCTGTAATTGTTGGGTGCATCAAAGCTCCTGCTATGGACACTGCAACAAATTGATTAGAACCAAATTTTTTCGCTGCACTAAATGCTACTAAGAATGGTATGAAGTAGAACGCTCCATCTCCAATTGCATTCATTATTGTATATGCTTGGCTTTTGTCTGAAATCCAATGGAATGTCAAAAGAATAGCAAGAATGGCTTTGATCATACCTGCACCAGTAATTGCAGGTAATATTGGAGCGAATGTTCCAGAAATTACATCAAAGATACTTCCTAAAACATTTCCTTTTTTCTTATTACCACCGCTTGAATTGCTCGTGTTAATATTGGCGATCTTATTAATTTCATTAAATACTTTTACAACATCGTTTCCGATGATTACTTGAAACTGAGTTCCGCTTTTATTTACACCCATGACTCCATTAACTGCTTCTAGTTTAGCTTTGTTTTTTTCAGCAATGCTTTCGTCATTTAAATTGAATCGTAGTCTTGTGATACAGTGAATCAAATTCGATATATTTTTTTCTCCACCAACTAATTCGATTATCTCACTAGCCGTTTTTTTATAATCCATAAATACCCCTCCTCAAGTTACGGAAAATTCCAAAAACAATGAATATCTCTTCTGAATTGTTATTGTAGAAAAATAAAAAACCTAAACTACTCGCGTATAATAAAGTTCATACGCACTTGTAATTTAGGTTTTGCCTGCATGATCAGTAACAATCCTGAAATAAATTATTAAATTTTAAATCAAATACAATTATTAAGCAAACTGGCCTTCCTGACTGCCTTTGTCCGGATCAAAAGTGGCTCAAGAAAACAAAAAACCTAAACTGTACGTCTCTAAAATAACATTAGAAACGACAATTTAGGTTTTGCCTGCACGACCAGTAACAATCCTATCAGATGTATTTAATTGATACCTTAATATTATCATTGTATATTAATCATGTCAACGCTTTCAGTAAAATTAATTTCGATTTACAACACGAGCAATGTGAATTGTAAGATAAAGCTTTTCTTCCGTACTTAATTCATATTCATATTTTTTCAATACAAAATCCGTAATCTTTTCTGTACAGTTAGAAGCATCTTTATATTTCTCTTTAATCGTATTAAATAAAAAGTCCTCTTCATTATTTAAATAAGTTTTACTAAAGATTCTTTGAGCAAAGAATTTAAGATGAGTGATAAATCGATAATAGTTTAGTGATTCCTCATCGAATTCAATTTTAAAATGGTATTTAACAACTGTAAGGATTTCTTGAATAAACTTTGTAATATTTACAATGTTCGTCATTTCCTCATTCAATTCCGCATTTACCACATGCAAAGCAATAAAACCTGCCTCATCCTCTGGTAAGCGAATACCCGTTTTTTGCTCAATAATATTTAGTGCGTGTTTACCTACCACAAATTCTTCTTTATAAAGTCGTTTGACTTCCCAAAGTAAAGGATTCTTAATTTCCATTCCATTTTTTTGTCTGTGTAATGCAAAATGGATATGATCAGTTAGTGATACATAAATGCTCTCATTTAATTTTTTTCCTAATGTTTCTTTTGCAAAACTGATAATTTCATCAGATAGATCCATATATTTTAAAGGAATTTCTTCAAGTAATTTTTTAAAATGCTCCGATAAGTCCTTATTTTCTAGTTTGAAAACCTTTTCAATCAATTGCTCATCAACTAGATCGCCTGGTTTTTTCTTAAAAGCAAGCCCTCGTCCCATCACAACCATTTCTTTATTTTGTTCGTTTAAAACACTTACTACATTGTTGTTAATTACTTTATGGATTATCATCTATCTCACCCCTCTTGTGACGGATTGTTTGCTAAACCATTTATTATCTATACTATATCTTCCCTTTTTACAGGTCAATTTTACTACATCATCATCTATAAATAAAAATAACCTAAATAACCAATATCTACACTAAGACATTGATTATTTAGGTTTTGCCTGCTTAACAGTAACAATCCTATTATTTATAAGATAAAAATAATTATAAAAAATATTGTATATATAAACAAGATATTTTTTATTTTTTGATTCCAAGAGAGGAAATAATCCTTCTCCCCCTTGAATACTAGGGTATTTTTAACTAGTCTACTTTACCAATAAAAGCCATAATTAGGAATTAGAGAATAAACAGTACTCTATTATTCTCCAACTTTTATAGATTTGTATTTTTGAATATTTATACTTTTTACCTAGTGGGTCTTACGAATTATCTTATCCTATTCTAATACTGGAACTCCAGTAGGATTACTATTTTCAACTACATATTTCTTTTGATCTTTATCAGTAATTTGAATCACTACTTTTTTTGGTACAGAAAAATCGTAAGTTGAACTTGTCCACCACTCACTTGTCGCTGCTGCCTCTTGCTTGATAAACGCTGTGCTTAATTGTCCATCAAGTCCACCATATGTTACATCATCTGCTTGCAGCTTCAGAATTTGATTTCCTGTTGCTGTTTTAGTCGCAATACTATTACCATTTTCATCTTCAAGCATAATTTTTATTTCTTTAATCATATTATATGGTAATTTTGATAAATCTAGTTTAAATCCTACATTGTATGCTGAATTACCTTTTCCATCATAGTTATTCCAATAACCAAAATCTTGTGGTTGAACGAAGCTTTCTGAATTCGCTACTGGTCCTGTATGTATTCCAGTTGGATTGTTATTTTCAACTAAATAAATTTTATTATCTTTATCTTTTATTGTAATCACTGCTTTTGTTGGTTCTGTAAAATCATAAGCTGAGCTTGTCCACCATCCGTTTGCTGCTGCATCATCTCTTTGAATAAACGCTGCACTTAACTGTCCATCAAGTCCACCATATGTTACATCATCTGCTTGTAATTGTTTAATTTGATTTCCAGTAGCCGTTCTTTGCGCTAAAGTTTTCCCGTCTTGATCAACTAAAGCTACATTGATTTCTTTAATCATATTATATGGTAGTTTCGCTAAATCTAACTTAAATCCCACATTATATGCTGGGCGGCCATTACCCGCATCTTCCCAATAGCCAAAGTCTTGCGTTTGAACGAAGCTCTCTGAATTCGCTACTGGTCCTGTAGGTATTCCTGTTGGATTGTTGTTTTCAACTGAATAAAGCTTATTTTCTGTATCCTTAATTGTAATGACTGCTTTAGCTGGTGTTGAGAAGTCAAATGCCGTACTTGTCCACCATTCATTTGTTGCTGCTGCGTCTCTTTGGGTAAACGCTGCACTTAACTGTCCATCAAGTCCACCATATGTTTGATCATCTGATTGTAATTTTAAAATTTGACTTCCAGTAGCCGTTCTAGATGCTATCGTTTTTCCGTTTTTATCTACTAATGAAATCTGAATTTCTTTAATTTTTATGTATGGTAATTTAGCTAAATTCAATTTAAATCCTACATTGTATGCTGCGCGACCTTCACCTGCATCTTCCCAATAGCCGAAATCTTGTGTTTGTACGAATTCTGTAGGGTTCGAAACTTTAACCGGTGCAGAAACAGTCACTTTCACTGTTACCTTCTTATTAACATCAGTTACAGTACCTGTAATAGTATAAATTCCAGCTTTACTAAAGTTTACGCCATTTGTGTTCCAAACAACTGATTTAGTTAATTTCTGGCCGTTAACTAGTTTTACTTCTACTGTTTTTGGAAGGGTTACTTTATTACCTTCATAAACTGTAATGTCATTAACTTTACTGATGCTAGCAACTTGTAAACCAGCAATTTTTGCATTTATTTTAGTTTTTGTAGCATTTAGCTTTGAGATGTATGAAGCTTTCACATCTGAATATTTTAAGCTATTAATAATCTTTAAAGCTGTGTTATATTGAGCAGTCACTTCACTACTTGTTGTTTTAGCTGTTACTTTCCCTTCAAATGATTGGAATACTTTAAGTGCATTCGTTGCATTTTTTTCTACTTTATCTTCTGAAGCCTCATAAGCTACTACCTTATTGTGTTGAGTTGTAATTCGATTCGTTAATCTCCCTTTTAAAGTACGATAATTCTTCCCTAATTTTGCTACTTCTTTTTTTGCCGAAGATTCTAATGATGCAATTCTTTTTTCATCAGATGATTTCTTAGGCATGCCAGCGCTTTCAAAAGTATTTACAGCTCTAGTAGCGTAAACTTTTTTTGATGCTGCATAAGCAGATGAACCCACCGATGTTGTTGCTAATAATGTCGCCACAAGAGAAGCAGATAAAACCTTTCGAACAGATAGAACTTGATTCTTCACTTTAAAAATCCCCCTAATGTTAACTGTTTAAGACAGAAAATTTATAATTTTTTTAACCATCCAAATTATATTATAAATGTTACACATTTAAACTCCAAAGGTAAATTTTGTAATATTTTTGTAATAAAAAAAGAGATGTAAATTCTAGTTGCGAATTACATCTCCAATCTATTTATTACTTAGTAGAAAGCCCATTACTATTTACATAATTCTGTGTTTAATTCTCTAAATCACATTCAGTAAGATGAACAATTTTTGTCCTTTTAATTAGCTTATAACCAAGCCATAAAACAAGGAATAATGGCAATCCAATATAGGAAACAAGTACACCATTCCAATCAATCGTTTTTCCCATAAATGCTGAGTAATTTTGACCAAGTATTACGATTCCACAAAGAACAAATGCAAATAAAGGACCAAACGGGAACCATTTCGCTCTATATGGAAGAACATTTAGATCCTTCCCTTGTGCTACAAAAGCTTTGCGGAATCGGTAGTGACAAATAGCTATGCCAAGCCAGGCAATGAAACCAGACATTCCTGAAGCATTAAGTAGCCAGACATAAACAACTCCGTCACCATAAAGAGAGGCTAAAAACGCTAAAGTACCAACTGCCGCTGTTATTAGTAAAGCATTAACAGGTACACCTCTCTTATTTAATTTACTAAAAGCCTTTGGAGCTTTTCCTTGACGAGCCATGTCCCATAACATACGGGTTGAAGCGTACATTCCAGAATTACCAGCAGATAAAACCGCAGTTAATATGACGGCATTCATTACAGAAGCTGCAAAAGCAATTCCCGCTTTATCAAAAACTAGCGTAAATGGGCTGACAGCTACATCGCCGCTGGCTAAATTATGATTTGTATATGGTATTAATAGTCCAATGACAAATACAGATAGCACGTAAAATAATAAAATGCGCCAAAATATTTGACGAGCTGCACGAGGAATATTTCGCTTAGGATCTTCGCTTTCTCCTGCTGCTACACCTAATAGCTCTGTACCTTGAAAAGAAAAACCAGCTGCCATAAAAATGCCGAGTGTCGCCATGAACCCTCCATGAAATGGAGCATCTCCTGCAGTAAAATTTTTAAACCCTACTGCTTGTCCACCAATAATTCCAAAAATCATTAAAAATCCTGCCACTAAAAAAATGATTACAGTAACAATTTTTATTAAAGAAAACCAATATTCAGATTCCCCAAAACCTTTGACAGATAAATAGTTTAGAAGAAAAATAATCGCTAAAAACAATGAACTCCATAGCAGTGACGACGTATGTGGTAGCCAGAATTTCATAATCATCGTTACGGCAGCTAGCTCAGCCGCGATTGTAATTGCCCAGTTATACCAGTAATTCCATCCAAGTGCAAAACCAAGAGCAGGATCGACGAATTTAGTTGCGTATGTACTAAATGAACCTGCAACCGGCATATATGTAGCCATTTCTGCAAGGCTTGTCATTAAAAAGTACACCATAATTCCAATCGCAGCATAAGCAACAAGAACCCCACCAGGTCCTGCGTTATGGATCGCACCTCCACTCGCTAAAAACAGACCTGTTCCAATTGTTCCTCCTAGTGAAATCATTGTAATATGACGAGATTTTAAACCACGCTTTAATTCTTGGGGTATAGAAGGAATTTGATCCTGAGGATCAATGACTGTTATTGTATTTACCGTATTTTTCATTAAAATACTCCTTTTCAGTCGTTTTTGGGATTAGATAATTTTTTCTTAGCTTTTTTGAAATTTTCGGCTGCAGGTTTAAGGAAAGAAATGAATTACGATAAATTAAAAGATCAATAATTAGAGAAAATGAGAAGCGAATAGTCGCTTCTCATTTTTTTATAGGGAAAAATCAAAATAATTTTTCTTTAATAAACGTGGTTGCTGTATTAACTCTTGAAATGAAAGTGTTTTTTCAATAAGTTTCGTATTAATTAAATATAATTGCTCCTCAATTGCACCAACTGTATCTTCTGTTTGATAAGTTATATTACAATTCTGGCATATAACACATGGTGTTTCTTTAATCTCAATTGCCTTCGTTCCATCAGGAAGCTCCCAGTAGACCGTATTTGTTGATTCGACTATGTTAGCTGATTCACACCACTGACATGTCATCATTCAGCTTCACCTTTTGTGGGTGCACTCGCTACTAGCTTTTCACTAACTTGAATTTTTGTAAGCTGTGCTTGAAATTTCTTTTCTTTTAATTCGTCACGTTTTTCACGTTTATCTTTTAAAGAAGCATGCTCTGGGTTTGTCGTATATGTTTTACGAGCTTCCATACGTTGTAATCCTTCTGGTACAAGATTGAATTTTGTTTCATTCATCAATCCTGCAATTCCTGCATTGGAACGTTTTTCTTCCATATTAGGATAAATTTCTTTAAAGTATGCTTCTGCTCTACCTGGTACATAATTTTGTGGCTCTGGATAAGTAGTAATTACACCTTCAAAATTACGAAGTACAACTTTATCCGCACTTTGTGAAATTAAGTAATTCGGTTGGAGAGCAATTTTCCCTCCACCACCTGGAGCGTCTACTACAAATGTTGGTACTGCATATCCTGAAGTATGGCCTCTTAGACCTTCCATAATTTCTAATCCCTTTGATACAGGAGCACGGAAATGACCAATTCCTTCTGATAAATCACATTGATAAATATAATATGGACGAACTCGAATTTTAACTAAATCATGCATTAGTTTTTTCATGATTGGTACACTGTCATTAATTCCAGCCAAGATTACAGCTTGATTTCCTAACGGTACACCAGCATTAGCTAGCATTTCGCAAGCTCGTTTCGATTCCTCTGTAATTTCAATTGAGGTATTAAAGTGAGTATTTAGCCAAACTGGATGATATTTCTTTAAAATGTTACAAAGGTTTTCAGTGATACGTTGTGGGAAAACTACAGGTGCTCTTGTACCGATACGGATAATTTCCACATGTGGAATCTCTCGTAAATTTTTTAAGATGTACTCTAAAATATTATCGTTAATTAAAAGACCGTCTCCCCCTGAAATTAGGACATCTCGCACTTGAGGAGTTTTGCTAATGTAATTAATAGCAGCATCAAGTTGTTTCTTCGGCACTCCCATTCCGATTTGCCCTGAAAACCTACGTCTAGTGCAATAACGACAGTACATTGAACATTGATTTGTTACTAAAAATAAAACGCGATCTGGATAACGATGTGTTAAACCTGGTACTGGCGAATCTTCATCTTCATGAAGAGGGTCTTCTAAATCATACTTAGTTTTATGAATCTCCGCAGAGATCGGAACTGATTGCATACGAACAGGACAACGTGGGTCATCCGGATTCATTAATGACGCATAATATGGAGTAATATTTAGTGGAATTGTCTTTGTCGCAATTCTTACTCCATCTTCTTCTTCTGGCGTGAGGTTAATTATTTGTTTTAACTCATCCAATGATTTGATGGTGTTTGTAAGTTGCCAAACCCAATCATTCCATTGTTCATCTGTTACATCTTTCCACAATTCAATTTCTTTCCAGTGTCTTTTTGGAGCATAGACTGCATTTACCATACTTACATCCCCTTTCAAACTGTTTGTTTTTATATAAAGCAAGAGCCGTGCCAAAAATTTACAATTATTTAACCAAAGTGCTACAAATATAGAAAATTCAAACTATTCGGCCTGTTATTTTATTTTTTTCCGTTAAAACTCAAAGCGAGTATTAATTGAAACATGCCACAACAATAGTAAAACCGCCTAAATTTAGGCGGCTTGGCTAATAAATACAGTTATAAAACTATGATTTTCAAATGGTATTAAACAAGATTTATACTAAAATATTTAACTTTTGAATCTTATACTGAAGAGTCTGCCTAGGTATTTCTAGAAGTGCTGCAGCTTGTTGAATATTAGCGTTAGTTTGCAACAATGCTTGTTTTATAAGTGAAATTTCCATTTCCTGCATTGCCGAACGTAATGGCTGAACTCCTCCTTTTGTTTCAGTACTTTTCTTAATTTGTTGCAATTGTATTGGAAGATGTTTAACAGTTAGCGTATGCCCTTCCGCCATAATCATAGCATGCTCAATCGTATGCTTTAGTTCACGGACATTCCCAGGCCAATTATACTGGTGAAATAATTCAAATACCGTATTCTCTACATTACGAACGTTCTTCGAGAAGCGTTCATTAAATTGCTCGACAAAATGGGATGTCAGTAATTCTATATCATAATTCCTTTCTCTTAAAGGTGGTATGAACAATGAAAATACATTCAGTCGATAATATAAATCCGGTCGCATAATGCCATTTTGAACGCAGTCTAACGGCGATTCATTAATCGCAGCGATTACTCTCACATTCACTTTCCGAGTCTTTTGATCACCTATTCGGCGAACTACGCCATCCTCTAGAACTCTTAGTAGCTTGGCTTGGAGTTCTAAAGGCATGGAATTAAGTTCATCTAAAAATAAGCTACCGCAATCGGCTAGTTCAAATAATCCCGCTCGATCGATAGCTCCCGTATAACTGCCTTTTGTTGTACCAAATAATATACTTTCTAGTAATGATTCTGGTAGCGCAGCACAGTTTTGAGCTATAAAAGGGGCTTCACTTCTACTTGAACAGTGGTGAATTGACTGGACAAAAAGTTCTTTTCCAGTACCAGTTTCACCGACTACAAGTACGGCAGAATCAGCATTCGCCACCTTCTCAACTTGATTTTTAACCACCATTAAAGCTGGATCATCCGTTAATATATCTGAGATCGTATAGGAATGAATTTGTTTCGCTTTACCTTGCTTAACTTGCGGTTTAATTCTCGCTTGTAAATCTAAAATTTTTTCTCCAAGTGATTTAATGGTGGAATAATCCTTTGCAATTTCAACCGCACCTATAAGCTGATCATCCAAAATAATAGGAATAGTCGTATTAACTGTATCAATGTATTGGCCCTTAATATTCTCATAGCGTTGGGGCTGTTGAATAATCGCTTGCCTTGTTTCTAGTACCTTCAGTAGGGTGCTTGTTTCTTTTGTTAAAGAAGGGAAAGCTTCTAGCACATGCTTTCCTAGAACCTCTTCAACTGAAACTCCATCATGGTCAGCCGCAACTTGATTATAAAATATAGTCATTCCATTATTGTCGACTGCGTGAATTGATTCATCGATACTATTTAATATGGCACTAATCATTTGATTAGTTGGAATTGTTGCGTTCATTTTCTACCCTTCCTTTCACCGCCGAAAACTTGGCAATTTCACGCTTAATTTTCGGCAGTTTGACATTAAGAGACTACTTTCGAAAGATCTTTCACCCAAACGTTCATATCTTCTAATTTATCAAAAATATAGCAGTTGTTTGTCATTCTTCCAGTATACATATAACCTAATTGATGAAAGGCTGCATTCATTCCATACGATAATGATCTCGCAATCGTATATGAACAATAAATAGCTTCGCTTACTAAGTCCTGTTCTAGCTTCTTCATCAGTTCCTTCATTAGTCCATGCTTACGATGCTCCTCAAGCGTTGCACAATTCGTAAGCTCAGCATTTCTTTGTCCGAAGTCAATTTCAGCTGATGCTGCACTCACTATTTTCCCTTCTTTTTCGTAAATCCAATAAATAGTCCCTTCATCCATCGTCTTTTCAACATAAGTCGATTCATTTAAAGGTGTTGGATATACTTTAAAAACTTGATCATAAAGTTTTGCTAGTTTTTTTGAGTCATTTTTTTCAGCTCTTCGTAAAACATACTCATCAGGAATTACTTTTTCTTTTGATCGATCACTTTTTAAGACAGCATCTAAAATGTCATCTCCAGCAGCCCAATATAGACTGTTTCTTCTGTCCTGGCTAGCATATTTCGTAACAAAGTAACCATCACTTCCTTGAAAATATCCCTTCAGTCCAGATTCAATCATATACCCTGATTGTAAGAAGGAATATAAGTGTTCACTTCTTGCTTTAATTATTAACTTTGTATATTTATATTCTTTTGCTAGTTTTTCTACTCTCTCTATTAATAACGACACGTTACCTAAGTAGTAATCAACTCGAATTCTTTCATTAAAGTGATCTAAAGCACCTTCAAAATAATAGTTTTCTTGTTTAATTTTTACTGTTTCATAATACTTTTTCGTTTTCATATGCTCCCTCACTTTCATGTTGGTCTTCTACTCCACACCAATCAATTAATGTACAAGCAATGATTTCTGCTGATAAAAACAGTTGATCTAAATCAATAAACTCATCTGGATAGTGAGCTACTTTCGTCTCTCCTGGTCCAAAAACGATCATTGGAATATTTAAAATTTGTGTAAATAATCCTCCATCTGTTCCCCATGGTGCAGCTTCCACTATTGGACTTTGATTCATTGTTTCGCAATAGTTTCGTTGCAAAGTTTGCACTAATTCACTATCAGCTTCAACAGTACCTGGGACCCATCTTGCTCCAAACCATTCTACTTCTACAGGATTTTCAACGAACCAATCATCAAGGTTTTTAATATTATAAATCCAATTCTCAAATTCTTCTCTAGCAGCTTCCAATTTTTCATTTGGTGCTACTCCAAATCTTCCTTCTAAAGTGACTAAATCTGAAACAGAAGATGGCCACGTTCCACCATGAATCGTTCCTATATTAATAGGTATTGGAATTGGTACTCCATCATATAAAGGGTCATTTATTCGGTCATTACGTAGTTGCTCTAGTTTTTGAATTTGTTGAACGATTAACATACTTTTTTCGATAGCGCTTACACCTTCGTAACGAGTACCTCCGTGTGCTACTTTCCCTTTCACTCTCAGACGGAACCACATAGAACCTTGTTGCTTAATGAAGAACTTCATATTTGTTGGTTCAGGGATAATAACACCATCAGCTGAATATCCTCGCAAAATTGTTGCAAGTGTTCCAGCACCGCCACTTTCTTCCTCAATTACACTTTGAAAATAAACATTACCTTTTAATGTAATCTTACTTTTCTTTATTGCTTCAATTGCTAAAATTAGTGCGACATTTCCACCCTTCATATCAGTTGCTCCACGGCCATATAGCTTGTTATCTACCACAGTTGCGCTGTAAGGTGGGTTAGTCCATTGCTGAATATTACCTTCTGGAACGACATCAATATGTCCATTTAAGATCAAGGACTTTCCTCCACCCGTTCCTTTAAGCGTAGCCACAATATTTGGACTACCAGCAAAGTCGTCTCTTGTAGAAATAAAGTAAGGATGCTCTTTCATTTCCTTTATATCTGGATCCCAAACGTCTAAGTCCAATTCAAGCTCTCTTAATTTTTCAAGGACAATTGCTTGTGCCTTACTCTCATTACCAGAGACGCTGTTTTCCATTACTAGTTGTCTAAGTAGTTCAATTGTTTTAGCTTTATGTTCGCTAATATAGTCTTGAATAACTTTTTTGTAATGACTCATCCTCTTCACCCTTTTCTATATAAACATTTTTAAATCTTTACTGATTTTTAAATCCGCACCAGTATGTTTGATTACATCCTCTACAGTATATGGACTCATTATTTCTTTAAGCACTAATGAATTATTAACAACTTCAATAACAGCCATTTCCGTTATGATTAAGTCCACACAAGATTTAGAAGTTAATGGCAAACTACACTCTTTCACGATTTTTGGATTCCCAGCTTTATCCGTATGATTTATTACGACAATTACTCTTTTAGCCTTTTGAGCTAAATCCATCGCTCCACCGATTCCCGGTACACGTTTTCCAGGTACAATCCAGTTTGCCAAATCTCCTTTTTCACTTACTTGTAATGCGCCTAGAACAGTTAAGTCTAGTAAACCCCTGCGTATAATTCCAAATGCCGTAGCACTATCGAAATAGCTAGCACCTTTTATGGCAGTAATTGGGAAACCACCTGCATTACATAAATTTTCATCTTCTTTTCCTTTTTCAGGACTCGGTCCGATCCCCATAACTCCATTTTCAGCATGGAACATAACATGAACATCTTCTGGTAAGTAATCAGGAACGATGGATGGAATCCCAATCCCCAAATTTACAATCATTCCATTTTTAATTTCCTTTGCAGCTCGCTTCGCAATTTTTTGACGAAAGTCTATTCCCATGCCCATTTCCAGTTCACTCCTTCCGATGAAATTATGTAATCAACAAACACACCTGGAGTTACAATTTCCTCTGGATTTAGCGTACCAAGTGGAACAATTTCTTCTGCCTCAACAATTGTAATATCCCCGGCCATAGCCATATGAGGATTCATATTCCTTGCACTCTTGTCAAAAACCAAATTTCCAAATGGATCAGCTTTCTTTGCAAATATAATACTGACTTCTGCATTTAGAGCTTCTTCAACTAGAAATTGTTTACCTTTTACAAATACTTTATCTTTGCCGTCTTCTGCCATACTATCAAGACCTACATCTACTAGCACTCCTCCAAGTCCCATTCCGCCTGCTCGGATACGCTCCGCTAGAGTACCTTGTGGAGAAAATTCAACTTTTAGCTTACCTTCCGTCATTAACTTTCCGGCAAACGGATTTGATCCAATATGAGATGTAACAATTGATCTCACTCTTTCATTTCTTACCATCCTTCCAATGCCAATATCCGGAAATCCAGTATCATTACAAATTAAGTCAATATCCTTTATTTCACTTTCTAATAATGCTTGAAGTAAAGTTGGCGGTGAACCGACTCCTCCAAAACCTCCAACCATTAGTGTCATTTCATCATGAAAAAAAGGAAGGATTTGTTCCATTGTCGCTATTTTTTTATAAGTATTTTCAACTAGATTCATACACTTTCCCCCTTAGCTGTATATGTTAATTGGGATTGTTCCATTTCCAATTCTGTTAAACTTTCCGTAAGAATTTGAAGTAATTCATCCAGTTCTCCATAAGTAATGGTTAAAGGTGGAGCAATCATGAAGGCTGAATCTTCTTTTCCATTTTTTCCCGCAACGGAAGGGTATAATAGCAAGCCTTTATTCATTACTTTTTGAATAAACGCACTTGATTTTATGTTACTTATAAATTCGATGCCGATTAATAAGCCTTTTCCTCTAACATCTCCAATGATTGAAAATTTCTCTTTTAATCCTTGGAGTTTATTCATTAAATAGTTACCTTTTTCTTCTGCAGCTTGTACTAAATTATGTTTCTCAACATATTCAATAACAGCTAAGGAAACTGCTGCTGATAATGGGTTTGCACTAAATGTATGCCCGCTCATTACAAGTTTTGAGCCTCGCATAATTGGTTCGATCACTCGATCGCTTGCAATAGTCGCAGCCATTGGTGTGTACCCAGAAGTTAATCCTTTTCCAAGTGTCACAATATCAGGCTGGACACCCCAGTGCTCCATTGCAAACATTTTTCCAGTACGACCAAGGCCAGTCATAACCTCGTCTGAAATTAGTAAAATATCATATTTTTCACAAATGGCTTTTATTCTTTGGTAGTAACCTTTAGATGGCACGATTGCACCACCTGCAGCACCAATTATTGGCTCAGCAATAAATGCTGCAATATGCTCAGGACCAATTCGATCAATGGCTGTTTCTAGTTCAGATGCACATGCTAAATCACAAGATGGGTGTTCTAAGTTGAAAGGACAACGATAGCAATATGGTGGTGAAACTGAAGGATATTCCTCCAATATTGGAACAAAACGCTGACGACGTAAAGGGTGCCCCGACATGGATAAAGCACCAATTGTTATGCCATGATAACTCATCCAGCGTGAAAGGATTTTATTCTTACCTTTTTTACCCTTCTCTTGGTAATGCTGTATTGCTAGTTTCATAGCAGTTTCTGTAGCTTCAGTGCCGCTATTAACAAAGAATGTCCAGTTTAAATCACCTTGAGTAATTTCACTTAGCTTCTTTGCTAGCTTCTCAGCAGGTTCACTTGTAAACTGTGAACGGTAGACAAATGATACTTGTTTTGCTTGTTCAGTCATCACATTAATAATCTCGTCAACGCCATGACCAATCCCTACGGTAATTGCACCAGATGAACCATCAATGTACCGATTTCCATCTTTATCAAATAAGTACACACCTTCCCCATGTGAAATCATAGGGTAATGCTGACCAAGCAATGGTTTTATTAAATAATCTCGATCCATCTTATCCCCACCCCTTTTTTTATAAAAAACTAAAAAGCCAGTCTACTAAATATTGGAAATTTAAATAGAGGCTTTTTTTTAGTATTCTTGCTTTCTGAAATACTTCCTTTTTATTTTTTTTAAACTTAAACAACTGTTTAAAAAAACTAGTTGGCTGTATTAGTTTCCTTAACAAAAGATTTATACCTTTAGTTACCTGCTTTAACTGATAACCATATACATATTTATATAAAAAATTTGTATCAAGATCAGTTGGCGGTGAAGAGTGAAAATGGTTTTATCAGAGCAGATTAGAGCTGAAATGGACGGTCTAATAGATAAGATTAAGTTGGATCAGTCCGATGATGGTTCGTGGAGATATTGTTTCGAAAGTGGTCCTATGACAGATGCCTATATGATTATTATTTTAAGAACACTTGAATATAACGATGAAGATTTAATTAAGACACTAGTAAATCGTTTATTAATAAAACAAGACTCAAGCGGTGCTTGGAAACTTTTTGACGATGACTCAGGAAATTTATCTGTGACTGTTGAGGCATACACTGCACTACTATTTTCAGGTTATATCGAAATTTCGAATGAAAAAATGAAGAAAGCAGAAGAATTTATTCGCCAAAATGGTGGATTAGAAAGTGTACACGTCTCAACAAAATTCATGCTAGCTTTACATGAATTGTATCCATGGCCAAGTTTTTTTCCAATTCCTCTTCTCTTAATGAACGTACCCAAATCTTTTCCTTTGTCCTTCTATAAATTTAGCTCTTACGTTCGATTTCACTTTGCACCACTTTTAATATTAGGACATAAAAAGTTTACGACTAAAAATAAATGGACACCTACTATACAACATTTATTTACAAACAATAAATTAAAAAAGATTAGCAAAAAACGAAGATTCCCTGCGTTTAAAATTCCTTTTATTAAAACATTTTCAAAAATAGGAATTAAAAAGGCTGAGGAATATATTATTCAAAATATTGAAAGGGATGGGACATTATCTAGTTATGCTAGCGCGACGTTTATTGCAATTTATGCACTTCTTTCGTTAGGTTATGAAGTTACTTCGCCCGTAATTCAAAATGCTGTTTTAGGCATAAAATCTTTTCTATTTGAGTTGGATGATTCTCATCATATTCAAAATTCCCCTTCTACTATATGGGATACAGCACTTACTAGTTACGCTTTACAGGAGGCAGATGTACCATTAAATGATGAGGCTATTCGTTCCTCGGCTAACTATTTACTCTCTCTACAACTTAAGATTGTCGAGAATAATAGTACTATTGGTTTAGGAGGATGGGGATTTTCAGACAGTAATACCCAAAATCCAGATGTAGATGATACACAAGCAGTTCTAAGAGCGACAACTACTCTATCCTTGATCGATGACGATTATAGAAAATCGTGGAATGCTGGTGTGAAATGGTTATTTGAAATGCAGAATAAAGATGGTGGATGGGCATCATTTGAAAAAAACAGTAGTAAATACTTAAAACTCATCTTCCCTATCCAAAACTTTGTTGATACTGCAATTGATCCATCAACGGCAGATTTAACCGGTCGAACAATCGAATTTTTAGGTTCAAAATTAAAACTAAATATGAATCATCCAAGAATTGAAGATGGGGTTGATTGGTTAGTAAATAATCAAAATGAGGATGGTTCCTGGTACGGTCGCTGGGGTATTTCATATATTTATGGAACATGGGCAGCGATAACTGGTATGAAAGCAGTCGGAATACCTTCAAATCACCCTAGTATACAAAAAGCCAACAGTTGGTTACTTAACATAAAGCAGCTTGATGGTGGTTGGGGTGAATCGTGTAAAAGCGATATTGAAAGAAAATATATTCCTCTATCTTTTTCTACAGTTGTTCACACATCATGGGTAATCGATACACTGATTTCTATAAACGACTATCCTACTAGTGAAATTGACGAGGGAATTCTAAATATTTTAAACTGGTTAAAAACCCCTGATAAGCGAATGACCTACCCAACAGGTGGCGGTTTACCAGGTCATTTTTATATAAATTATCACAGCTATCATTCAATTTGGCCTTTATTGACTTTAAGCCATTATCTAAAAAAATATAAGACAAGTGACTAATTTACAATTTCTAGTTAAACGCCTTGTCCTTATTTTCTTTGACTGCATATAATACACTGTTTCTTACAAAAAAATATATGAGCGTATGTCAATATAGTTAATGGTTTAAACAATAAAGGAGTGGCTTTATGGGAAATCTTGACCCAAGTTTAATGAGAGAATTTTGTGGAAAAGTTTGTGATCCTCGTCATTTTCCACGTATTTATCGTATTCTTCGATCATACCGTCGTAACGATTTAAAAAGTCGAGAAGGCGCATGTCATATGATCGATAGACTATCGGAATGTTGCGGATCAACAATAACTGAAGCACAACGTGAAAACGCGGCACAGTGGCTAATGAACTGTGACGTAAACCCACAAGATCCATCTCATCAAAAAGAAATGTGGAATATGATCAGAAACAGCAGAAGACGTTCTTGGTTTTAATTAACTATAGACAATAATATGTATTATAAAAGCCTATGAAATTTCTCTTAAAAGGAAAATTTATAGGCTTTCGTGCGTGAAAACCCGCATGGAATATCGGATTCCTAGCGGGTTTTTTCCGTTTTATTAATATATCAACCAGAACTGGTAATATATCAACGGCCAATAGCAATATATCAACGGAGTTCACAACTTTATCAATATAGTTCACATTGTGTTCGTACGGATCCCAACATATTTTGTTCGCATATTATCCATTTCCCGCCGCTTAATTCAATAAATGTTTGTACCCATCCATAAAAACATGGCCAGCAAAGTAAAGGAAAATAATCGCTGCAATAAATGAAAAGATATTAAGTATTTTTGGGCCAACTATATACTCGGCTTTTTTCACAACGACTGGTAAAAAAAGTGACCATAATAAGTTAAATAAAAAGAAACCACCAAAAAAGAAAAAGATGTCGGTTTTAGAGTGGTTATTGATTGTTGCAGAAATGATACTTCCCCCAACAGTTGCAAACCAAATAAAACCAGATGGGGATGAAGCTGTTAAGGCAAATCCTTTAAAGTAATGTTTAAAAAGTGATCCTTTTTCTATACTATCATCTGCTTCTAAGTTTAAGTTTCTTTCCCTAAACGCATCCTTTAACATGAGATACGTCATATATACAAGGACTAATGTACCACCTACCCAAAGTGTATATTTAACGTATATATTATTCAGTAAAAGGGATAGGCCTAAAAGTGATAAAATTGCATAAAGCATGTCTGAAGTCGTCGCCCCTAACCCCATATAAATACCAGGGGTAACACCTTTCGTTAAGCTCGTTTGTATAACAGCGACATTTGCAACACCTATATCAAAGCATAGTGACGCAGATAGAACAAATCCAACCATAAAAAGTTCCATTATACTAATTCTCCTATATTTAAACATTTAAATGTATATTATATAGCTTGCGAGAATCTTTTAATATAGTTTTTTACTACCTTAATTTTCTTTTCCATAACAAAAACAAACCCCCTCTAGGAAATATAATTACCTTGAGGGGGGTTGTCATCTATAAGTAGTCTTTAACCTCAAAACTTTCCCTTAACCAAGTCCACGAACCGATAATCCACCATCACTAGAAATAACTTCACCAGTAATAGCACGTGACTGATCTGAAGCTAAAAGTACATATGCTGCAACATGATCTTCAGGCATTTGAGCTAGTTGAAGTGGATTTCGTCTTTTTATATTGCTTGCTTTTGTTTCATTGTCTACGGATTTAGTAAAGTTACGTAAAGGTGGGATCACTGTTAGTGCTGTTAAAGTCCCTCCTGGAGCTACTGCATTTACTCGAATATCTGGTGCTAGTTCGAATGCAAGTTGACGCATTAAACCGATTTGAGCATGCTTACTTGCCGTGTACCAAACGCCACCGCCGTCTGGGTAGAAGCTTGCACCTGATACAGTGAAAATGATATTACCATTTGTTTTTTGTAATTCTTCTAGCGCTGCTTTTGCACCGAAAAATGAGCCTTTTACATTTATATTTAAAAGAAAATCGTATGCTTCTGAAAGAGCCTCAGGTGTTACGTCTGCAAATTTAGCGAATCCATCGAAAACGCCAGCATTTGCAATAAAGACATCTAGTTTACCGAACTGTTCAACAGTAGCTTTTACAGCTCGTTCATTGTCTTCATATTTACTTACATCACCTTGAATGATTAGGAGATTGTCATTAAATTCTTCTTTCATTTGCTCGAGTGTTTCAAGAGAGCGGCCGATAATACTTACCTTTGCTCCTTCTTGAATGAAACGTCTTGTAACAGCTGCACCTATTCCTGATGCGCCGCCTGTAACTAACACAACTTTATCTTTTAATAACATAACTTAGCCTCCTCTATTAAACAAAGATTGCAAGATTTCTAGTATTAATGGTTGTCTGGTCTACAATAAATACACGTTTGGAAAGCTTCCATTTCCCATCTTCATATGTAAACTCGTCATTACGTTCCCCTGAAATTAGATCATGATGAATATCTGTGCTGCGGCTTCGATAAATAAGTAAATAGCTCTTAACTACTGCCTTTTCCTCTTTTACTAGCTCTTTTACGCTCACATTACTTACAAAACGGCGGGTTCTTGAAGGAGGAATTTCCGCCCATGCATAATCAGTTTTCAATCGGTCCACTCGAAGCTTTAATAGTTCAATATCATCATTAAACGTAAACATCTCTGTTGAATAATCCGGGCGTTCAGTTCCTTCTTTATTGACGCGCACAGGCATTTGATAGACTAAATTTGTGTGCATTAAGCTAAACCAATCATCAAATTCAATATCATCAAGTAATTGCGCTTCATCAATTAGCCATTGTTCAAACTCTAATTTTGCTAATAATTTTTCGGTATTCATTTTCCTTCCTCCCCCCTTTATTACTTTGTCATTAATTCAAGCCAGTACTTATAGAAATTACGTTGGCTTGCTTCTGTAAATTTATCGTCATAAGCTACACCTGGGCCAATAAAGTCGACAGGCTCACGATGTAGTCCCATTGTATAGTTATAAGTCAAATTCTTTTGAAATGGCATTGGACCTTGGGCTGCTTCTGTGATGTCCGTAAATACTTCAGTATCATCTTGTTCAAAAATACCAGATGGACTAAATGTTAAGATAAAAGAATCTCTTGATCGATTCTTCCATTCCTGAGAAGCATTTTTCTCTACTAGCAACCACGCAATTACTTCCATCTTATTGTGGCTAATTGGTCTCCACATTCTAATTGAAGTATTCGAAATTAATTCGCCCTTAATTTTTGTGTGAGATATTAAAAATGACATGTTTGGAAATGCATTTCCAATCATATTTTTCAAGTTTGATAACACTTCATATTGTTCCTCTGATAAATTACTTTTATATTCATCTTTCAATTCTTCAGGAAAAGCAAAGTCAGGATTTGGTGTACCAAGGTTTAATCCATGTCCGTTTTCCGTATGGATTTGGTAACCGCGCTTCGAGTATGTTGCATTTGGTACCATACCTAATTTGGCAATTGAACCGTGAGTAACCATCGTATGGTAGGAATCACCTACAAAGTTATCAGAACCGACTTTCCAGTTTGATTTCACAATAAAACGTTGCGGAGCTCCAATTACTTCCATCTCAGCACGGCCCACTACAATATCTAAATACCACTTAAAATCACCGAGGAACTCTTCAAGAGGTTCTGCATTTTCGTCCCAATTTCCAAATATAAGTCCTTTGTATGATTCTAGCTTTACTTGGTGAAGACCCATTTTAGTTCGGTCAAGCCGATCTCCATAAATATCTTTTTGAAGTGGAACACCAACTAGTTCGCCTGTATTTTTAAAATTAAATCCATGGTATGGACATGTAAATAAAGTCTTGTTTCCTTTGTCAGCTCTACATAGCTTCATACCACGGTGAGTACACATATTATAAAATGCATTGATTTCTCCATTACTATCTCGTGAGATAATGATCGAGTACCCTGCAAGTTCACGTGTCATAAAGTCACCGGAATTTGGAACTTCAGATTCATGACCAAGAAAAACCCATGTTTTTAAAAATACTTTTTCATGCTCTAACTCGTAAACCGCTTTGTCACCTAGAAGATATGCAGGGATGCTTCCTTCATCTGGTTTGACCGTTTCGGATAAGTAATTTACTAGTTGCTCCTTTGACAGTTCATCTAAAGTTTTCTCTGTTATAATCATACTCGCACTCTCCTTTCATCTTTCGATTACCCGACTTGTACATAGTTATCTTTATTTTGTAATTTCGCCAAAACGCTTAACGCTGCTAAATAACTTGTTTTAGGATTATTTGGCATCGGATCATTTTCAATCTCAAGTTTTAGTTTCCCGAACGCACCAGAAGCTTCAATTGTATGACTATTTTTTATCACACTCGGATCAGCAATAATTTTTACTTTCGTATTGTTAGAGCCTAGTCCCGCTAACGATAATACAATTGCTACATTTATATTTCTTGGGTATAGTTTGATTGCTTCTGCTGCAGAGCCTTCAAACAAAATCGTTTCTTTTTCTAATGTATCTCCAGATAATGCTCCAGGTGGTTTTCTAGTTGTAATTGAAACGGTGTTTAAACCATTTACAGCTTTTGCTGACTTTAAAATATCTAAGCCGCCGATTGCTCCTGAAGGTAAGTAAACGTTCACACCTTTTTGAATACAAACCTCTCGAACTTTGTCTTCAAAAGAAGAATCAGCCATTACGCCAATACTACTTAGTAATAGATCTTTTCCAGACTCAAGAACTTTTATAGCGTACACCTCTGCTGCTTCAACTGTTGCAGCTTCAATGACTAAATCTACATCAGAATGAAGGAGAGCTTCTACATCTGTAAAAGCTTCTGTTTCAAAATCTTTCGCTAATTGGACGGCTGATTCTTCGCAGCGTGTATAAATTGAAACAATCTTTCCGCCGGGTAACATGCCGTCTTTATTAATTGCTTGCAGAAGAAATTGACCAATATTACCACACCCGATTAGACCTAATTTCATGTCTATTCACCATCCTCAATTTGCAAATCCGTATGAATCTGCAAAGAATTCCAATCCACAGTGTCTTGTTTCTCTTGATACACCACTTTCTTTTAACCCTGGGAAATCCAGTGCTAAATCGCTAAAGATGGTGTGATTATTATGAAAAACTGCTCCTGCTTCTAAACGATCTGCCATTTCAACTGCCAATTCTTCATTCTCAGTCCAAACAGATGCCCTTAAACCAAATTCACTATCATTTGCTAGTTTGATCGCTTCGTCAATCGTTGAAAAAGGTAAAATAGGAATGACTGGCCCAAATTGCTCTGCACGAACGATCTCACTTTGCTGGTCAACCCCTGTTACGATTGTTGGTAAGATGTAATATCCTTGTTCCCACATTTCAGGATTCAGTTGAATTCCGGCTGTTATTACATTTGCACCTGCTTTTTCAGCGCGTTCAATTAATGCATTTACATAGTCATATTGAGCTATATTATTTAATGGACCCATTGTTACATCAGGTTGAATACCATCGCCTACAACAATTCGCTCAAATTCTTTCTTTAATTTTTTTACAACTTCAACATATCTAGATTCATGTACATATACACGTTTAATAGCCGAACAAACTTGGCCAGCCGCTCGTAAAATACTCATTCTTAATCGTGTAATTGCTTCGTCATCTAAGTTAGCATCCTCTAAAATAATTGCCGGGTCATTTCCACCAAGCTCCATATAGACTTTTTGAAGATTTCCAGCAGATTTCTTCATAATATCTTTACCAGTTTGGGTACTTCCGACAAAAGCAATCGTACGAACTCGTGAATCAGAACAAAGTTTGTCACCAATCACTTTCCCTGAACCTGTTACAATATTAATAACGCCAGGTGGAAAATGTTCAGCCACTACTTTTAAACAAGTCATAATTGTTAACGGACAATTTGTCGCTGGTTTGACAACAACTGTATTCCCTGCTAAAACGGCTGGGATTACTCGCTTAAATGTTAAAATCATTGGCGAATTCCAAGGTGTAATGACTGCTGCAACCCCTCTTGATCTTCTTCTTACTTGAACTTTTTGATTGCCTGGAAGTAACTCCGGATTCCACCATTTAAGTAGTTCATCTGCTCCACCATTCATCACTTCAACACAACGTAATAAGTCTTTTTTAGCTTCTACAAGTGTTTTTCCATTTTCACGAACAAATAATGAAACATTTTCTTCAATGATTTTAGAAAGTTCATTAGCTGCTACTTTCATTCTTTCTACACGATCGTGAACTTCACTTTGTGACCAAGATTCAAATGCTTTCGATGCTGCATTAATAGCTTCGTTTACGATTTCCTCTGTACATAACGCAACTGTGCCGATTACTTCCGACTTATTTGCGGGATTAATAATATTAGCTGTTTCATTTATTTCTTTCCATTCACCATTTATGAGATATCTTCCTGATACAACCGGATATGTCGAAATCATATTGAATCTCCTTTATAATTTTTTAGGCTTAAAGCTTTCTGCTGCTCCTGGAGGTCCACCGAATGGTATTGCCATCGGTCCAACTGCTTCCATATCGACAACGATCATTGTCGGTCTTCTTCTTTCAGTTGCCTTCTTTATTTCTTTCACAAATTCGTCTCCTGAACCAATACGTGCTGCATCAAAATGCATTGACTCAGCTAGTTTTACAAAATCTGGACTTAATAAATTCACTGCTACTTGTCGTCCGTATGCTACTTGTTGAATATTTCGAAGTACTCCATAACCAGAATCATCAAATAACACGATAATAATTGGTAGACTTTCTTCAGCTGCAGTCACCATTTCACCTACGTTAACCATAAATCCACCATCACCGGCCATTAGTACGACTGTTTGATGAGGACGACCCACTTGTGCACCAATAGCAGTAGGAAGACCTTGACCGATTCCTCCACCAGATGCGTGAATAGATGTTCTAGGTTCGTAAATATCGAATATTCTACTTCCCCATACATTTGCCTGTACTGTAACATCTCGAACTAATATTGTATCTCTAGGTAAAACTTCTCTCATTCCATCTACAAATTGTTCAAATGGACCAAGTGTTTTACGAAGCTGCCCTCGTACTTCATTTCTTAAGCTGCGTACTTCTTCTATATAAGAAGGTAAAACCGAAATAGATTTTTCATCGATTTTATTAATCAGAGCTGATAAGATCTCTTTTGCATCTCCAACTAAACCAACTGTCGCTTTATAGTTACGATTAATTGCATTTAAATCCGCATCAATCGAAATATGTTCTTTAGGGACAGTTACTTTCCAGTTTGAAGTTTCATTTCCTCTGAAGCGAACTCCTACACTGATTAATAAATCTGCATTTCTCAAAAACTCTTTAGTAGACTCGTTGGCTGCAAAATGACCGATACATTGCTCGTGGTCTTCTGGAATCGAGCCTTTTCCTGATTGACTAGTAATAACAGCTGCACCAATAATTTCTGCTAAATTTGTTAACTCTTTTGACGCATTAGCAGAAATTACACCACCACCAGCCCAAATAACTGGACGTCGTGCTTCTAAAATTTTTGAGATTGCTGTTTCCGATATAACAGTTGTTAATTGCTGCTTATAAACATCCACTTGTACTTTCTCAATCGAAACATCCTCGATTATCGCTGATTGAAAGTCGATTGGAATTTCTAATGAAACAGGTCCTGTTGGCGCAGTTAATGCTTCTTCAATTGCTTTTCTTACTACTCCTGCTGTTTGATCTGGTCTTCTTAGTCTTATAGCATTTTTACAAGCACCGCTCATCATTGATAGCTGATCTTTACATTCATGTATATATCCTTTTCCTGTTCCAAGATAAGGTGAAGCTACTTCCCCAGTCAGATGAAGTAGTGGTACTCCAGCCGCCCAAGCTTCTACTAATGAACCAGCTGCATTTCCTGCTCCTGTTCCTGTGCTAGTAATGACAACTCCTAATTTCCCTGTCGCACGTGCATAACCGTCTGCCATGTTTACTGCACCGCTTTCACCGCGTGAACAAACTAATTTAATACTTCCATCCCTAAGGATCGCGTCATAGATTGGCATATTATGAATACTTACAATCCCAAAAGCGACTTCTACTCCAGCTTGAACTAGCTCTTTTACAACGGCATCCGCAGTAGTAAATACGATTTCATCTTGTTTTTTCATCTTAGTATCCTACCTTTGTCTAATAAATTATTTAAAGTGCTTTACCGATCGCACCTGCAGTTTCAATTGTTGAACCGGCTACATAGCTCGCTTTGTCTGAAGCAAGAAAGACTATTACACTAGCAACTTCTTCAGCTTCACCTACACGACCTAGTGGAATATTTCGTTTTTTCGCAAGATCTCTATAATATTCTTCAGGATCCATATCAGGAGCATTTTTCAATCTTCTTCGCTCCCATTGATCTGTTCGAATTAAGCCAAGACTTACTGAATTCACTAAAATATTGTCTGAAGCTAATTCCTGAGACAATGTTTTACTTAAATTTAAAAGTCCTGCACGAGTAGCTGCTGTTGCAACCATATGACGCTCAGGCTCTTTTGCAAGAGTGGCATTTATATTAATAATTCGTCCTCCTCCTCTTTTCACTAAATGAGGATGGACTGCACGAATTGCATAAATAATTGCAAAATATTTTAACTGAATTTGTTCCTGCCACTGTTCATCTGTAATATCAAAAAAATACCCCATTACACTTTGACCAGCTGCGTTTACTAAAGTATCAATTCCACCAAACTTTTCTGCTGTTTGTTGTATAAATGCATTAACGTCCTCTTTTGATGTAACATCACAAGTCGAAGCAAATATATCTTCTCGGTCACCATATGAGAGTAAATGATTTAAAGCCTTATCTGCGCGTTCTTTGCTTCTACCGCAAATTGCTACTTTTGCGCCTTCTCCTAAAAATAATTCCGCTGTCTTTAGCCCAACACCAGAAGTTCCACCCATTATGACTGCAACTTTTCCGTTTAAACCTAAATCCATTCTCGTCACCCCTTTTCATAGCCGCTTCATTTTATGCTTAAGTTTCGAATGATTAGTTTGTTTTCATGAACGTACTTCAACTTCAATATCGACCCAACCGGCATCCGGTTCTCCGCCCATCGCTTTACGAGCTTCTGGCTTTGGTGGGCCTGCAATTCCCCATTGATCCATTAAATGTGGCACACGTTTCCATACGCGTGCTCTCCATTCAGCCTCATCTTCAATCGTCTCAAGATAGCAAGTGTATTCCATGACGAATCCACCGAGATCTTGAAAATAACAGAAGATATTATTACCAGGACCATGTCGACCTGGCCCCCATAACTCACTGAGTCCAGCCTTCCTAACATTACTAATCCCGCGCATTAGTTCATCTACCGAATCAACCTCGTAAGCAATATGATTCACTGAAGCGTGTGCATCTTGGTTGAATGCAATCGAGTGATGTTTTCGGTTACACCTTAAGAATGACATTTGGTGCTCGCTCCAGTCTGTTACTTTAAAGCCAAGTACATCTGTATAAAACTCGACGATCATATCTAAATCTTTTGTATTCATGACCACATGATTTAATTTCACCGGGTCCACGTTTTTATTGTTCCAAATGGACGTTTGAACCTCTACCCAAGCAGAAAGCTCAATTACACGGTTTTCTGGATCAACAAATCGAAGTCCGTATCCTCCACCAGCTTCGTCTAAATAACCTGGCTCTTCGATGATATGTATACCTTTTGAATGTAAGATTTCCGCTGCACGATCGACTGCATTTTTATCAACCATTCCAAATGCGATATGATGTAAACCAGCTTTTTCTCCTTTTCGAAGGCTTAGAATATGATGTTCAGGACCTGCCCCTCGAAAATAAGCAATATGATTGTCTTCTGTTGCATCTACGCGATCTAAACCCCAAACTTTTTCGTAAAATTTCACTTGTTCCTCAAAGTTTGGTGTGATCAAACTGATGTGCCTTAAATGAGTAATTCCTAGCATCAACAATCCCTCCCACTAATTTGATAACGATCTATATTAAGCGCTTTCTTTTCTACTCTATTGAAAAAGGCAGCTGCAATTTATCCAAAATGCAGCTGACCCTTTTTTAATTCTTTTAATTAACCTTTGATGATTGCTTCTCTTTCTTTAACACGTTGTTTACGAAGATCTTCAAGAGCACTACCTTCTGGATATGTTGGAAGGTTTGGTTTTACTGCACCAAGCATAACTAACATACGAGCTTCAGTATCTCCATCATTTCGAATGCCACGATGAACTCCAGGAGGTGAACTGATGCAATCTCTAGCATTTAATTTAATTTCATGTACTTCGTCTTTACCAACTTCTTGAATTAAAGCTGTAACTTCTCCTTCAAGAATGAAGAACACTTCTTCTACATCATCGTGTAGGTGTAAAGGTCCAATACAGCCAGGAGGTAGAACCATTGTACTTAATGTAAAATGTTCTGCTGCAACTACATTTGAGTCATTATTCGCTGTCGCACCGCGACCAATATAACGCATTTGAGCGCGTTTATATCTAGGATCAATTTCCTCTTGAAACTTTAATACATTCCAATCAAGCGTACGGTCTTCTAAGCGAGCCACATATTTTTTTTCAAATTCTTTCACTGAAAAAGTTTCATTTGTCATTTTAAAAATCCTCCCTGTGTTTTTGGTCTTTTTTAAACAAAATGTTTTGTATTTAAAGCTTATAGTGTTTCACATACAAAACAGTGTTTTATCTATAAAATAATTCTAGAATGGAATTCCTTTCATGTCAACATAGTTTTTAGAAAATTTTGATATGTCACAAAAGTAAAACACTACAAAAATATTGTATTTACAAGGTTTATAACTAGTTTTTTGAGCAAAAAAAATATGGATTCCTATTGTGTAGGAATCCATATTTATAACTTTAACGATATTACTTAAGTTGAAACTCTGCCATTGTAACCCATATAGTTTGATAGTAAAACAGAGACATCTAGTAGTTTAGGCAATGCAACTTTATTCATAAAATCTTCCTGATAAGACAATTCTGTTGCTACGATGTTTAGGGCAGCTAAGACCTTTCCAGTTCTACCGTAAATTGGGGCAGCGATCGAATGAATGCCTTGATGGAACTCCCCACTAGTTATAGAGTAGCCATTTTTTCGTATATTTTCTAATTGCTCCATAAACTCACCAGGAGTCGTCAACGTTTTATCTGTATATGGTGTTAAATTTGAAACTTGGAATAGTTGCATAAGACTTTCTTTTGGTTCGTACGCAAGAAGTAGTTTTCCATTTGCTGTTGCATGTGCTGGTAGTCTTAAACCAATGTTCACATTGACTGCTGATACACCTCTAACTGGTGCACTACCTACGTAAACAACTTCATGTCCATCTAAGATCGACAGATGACAAGATGCACCGATTTCATCACGCAATGACTCCATATAAGGTTGTGCAATTTCAGGTATTTTCAAGCTATTTATATAACTAAACCCTAATTCTAGAACCTTTGGAGTTAGCGAATATTGCTTCGTATTTTCATCCTGTGTTAAGTATCCAATCGACTGAAGTGTATAAAGTAAACGATACGGTACTGTTCTGCTTACCCCTAGCTTTTTTGCAATCTCAGAAAGTGACAAACTAGGATGTTCCTCATTAAAAAGCTTAATAATTTCTAAACCTCTTACTAATGAATTTGCGCTATATTTTTCTTTCTCTACATGATCCATCGAGCAAACCTCTCCTAATACATATTATCGCAACTATTAAATCTATTTTACATTATTGACCATTTGGTTGTTTCTTTAAAAAGTCTACCACGAATTGATTAAATAGTTTAGGGTCTTCTTGATAGCATAAATGCCCTGTATTCGGAACGATAGCAAATTCTGAATTTGGAATCAACTCGTGAAATATTTGTGATTCACTTACTGGTGTTACTTGATCTAATTCCCCACACATAACAAGCGTTGGGACAGATATTGAAGATAGAATCTCCATTTGGTTTAAGTTTGATAAAGAGTAGGAAACAGAACGATAACCAGATGGACGTACTTGTGACATGATGCGCTCCGCTTCTTTTATAACCTCAGTCGATGCATTCGGAGATAGTAATGCTTTTACTCTCTTTCTAGCTAGTTCACTTGGTTCTAAATGATCAATAGAGTTTAATCTATTTTGAAGTTTTTGCTCATTATCTTCTTTAGTTAGTCCTGCTGCTCCTCGTGTTGCATCTGAAATAATTAGTGAATTGACCATTTGCGGAAAACGACTCGTAAAATCAATTGCAATAGCTGAACCCATTGAATGGCCTAGTAAATTGATAAATTCTAGCCCTAAACTATCCAAAAATTCTTTTAGGACATTCGCAAACTGGGAAAATTCATGAAACTCCTCTTTTAAATCGGAACTCCCACCATAACCTGGAGCATCCCAAACAATCACTCGATAATACTCACTCAGTTGGCTTAATTGATGCTTCCATGACTGAGAATTGTTTCCTAAACCATGTAGTATTACTAGCACTTGTCCATTACCTGACTCTTGATAATGAATTGATAAATCATTTAAATGACTAATTGGCATCCACAGTACCTCCGCTCTATTTTCTCTACTCAAAGTCTACTAAATTGATTAATCCATGAGGATTTAAAAACAATGTGTTTCATATAAAAAACATGTTTTTCAAATTGAATTATAGATTTGTCAGAATTTATTGTCAATAATTCTATTTTTCTCAAATCACTGAAAAACGCTGGTTTAATGTTTTTTAATACAAAATTTGGAAAGTATTTTTAATGAATTCTTAATTGACAAACTTTTCTAATTATTTTATCTTTAAAAGAGTTTCATATCACAAAAATGAAACACTGTTTTATATTTAAAACAAAAAAAACCAAAAGGAGTTGATAATTAAGGTTGAGCCAAAATAAAAACGTGAGGTCTCAAAACATATCTTTTGAACTTCACATCTGCTAGGTAAACGTTGATTCTGCTTTTTCCTTCCAAATTTTTAACGAATTTAATTGATTTTAAAGGAGAGAGAACTTTAATGCTAAAAAGTCAAAAAAGATGGTTTTTAATTGCTTTACCAATCTTTTTCTTTTGGTTCTTCGGACAAATTGATAAAGTAGGCATTTCAGTCATACAAACAGATCCAGGATTCTTAAAAGCACTTGGTATGACGGGCATTGACAAAAATGCAAAAATTGGACTTCTTTCATTTGTTTTTACAATCGCTTATGGAGTTTCGAATCTTTTTTGGGGATTCATTATTGATAAATTTGGTGCGAGAAAAACGGCTATAGCTGGATTATTTGTTTGGTCTCTTACTATGTTCTCGTCCGGTCTCTCCACTACATATGAAGCATTTATAATAAGTCGAATTATTCTTGGATTTTCAGAAGGGATGATGATTCCTGTTTCTGGAAAATTTATTTCGGCTTGGTTCAACAAACGCGAATTGGGGCGTGCCCAAGCATCTTGGCTTACAGGTAACTATTTAGGACCAGCGATTGGAGCAGTCATATTAGTCCTTGTTATTTCATCACTTCATTGGCATGCAGCTTTCTTTATACTAGCTGGATTTAACCTAGTCATTAATATACCTATGTTTATTTTTCTTACAAGGAATACACCTGAAGAACATCCGTGGGTTAGTAATGAAGAACTGGCTTTAATCCAACGTCCAGTTGATTTTGAAGAATATGAAAAAGGTTCAAATGGAAATAAAAATTTTATTCAAGACTATCGCTTCTGGATTGTTTGGTTTGGCATGTTAGTCTGCTCTTTCCTTTTCTTCGGAATTAGCATTTGGCTACCAACGTATTTGATCGAGGCAAAAGGATTTGCGCGTGAAGGTATGACAAGCATCACTTCCCTATCATGGTTATTTGCACTTGGCTTTGTACTCATATGTGGCTTTCTTGCAGATAAAACAAGACGCCCAAGTTTAATGGCGGCAATACTATTCTCACTGACGGTCATCTTCTTGACTACAGCAGTCTTTGTTCCAAATGCAATAATAGCAGGGGTTTGCATGGGGCTAGCAATGGGATGCCAAGGAGGCGTATTCCATCTAAGTAATATGTTCTTAGTAAAATATTCAACACAAGAAACGGCCGGTCGCGCCGCAGGTTTAATCGGATTTACAAACTTAATGGGTGGATTTTCTAGCTATATCATGGGTTGGTTACGCGATTCATCAGGTGGTAGCTTCACTACTTCAATTTTCATGTTAATTATCACAGCACTTTTAGGTTTGATCGCATATTTATTTTCTATTAAAGAAGAAGCAACTGAATTACGTGCTGTTCCACTTCCTCCACAGAAAATAAACGCTTAATTTTTCCAGTTTTTTGAAAACGCTTTAATAAATGTTCTATTAGTAAGAAGGGGCTGTCTCATCAGTTTGGGGAACTGATGAATCTGCGCCTCTTTTTCTATATAGTAGAATAAATGATTTTATATGGAGTATTGGATTGGTTTTAAACATAATTTTTACTACATAAACTATTCATATAGTAGAGGGGTATCGCGGTGTTGATTTTCAGTTGTAATTGGTATTACGACCTATTTTTATAGATAACTAGTAGATTTCATCGTTTTTTATTCACTCGAGAAAGAATTATAAGAAATTTGCTAACTTTCTCTTTAAAATAAGCCAATTTTATATAATTATGAAACATATATCCTAACCGGTATGGGTATTATATTGTTTTAATTGCGATTATTCAATTTTATTTGCAGTTGGCTGTTTTATTTGTAACTCCAGCTTGTTTAATTGCCTATTAGATCTCTAATTTGCGATTCCTCTATTCTTATTTCTCCATTACTTATTTTACTCAATCAATATAAAGAGACCTTTCACATATTCTTACTATTTTGTATTTAAGTAGTACACGTTTTAGTGGAGTAGTCTTATTAATAATTACTCTTTTTATGCTAATTGGATTAATTATCTATAGTTAAAACAAAATCATTTTTAAGTAAATAAAAACAGCGACCATCATTAAGACAGTCGCTGTTTTTTATTTTTCTCTAAACTACGGTGAACGAAAGGAGTTCATTGGAAACTTAAATCCCGACTCCCAATATTCCGCCCGCACACCGATTGTTCCATAGCAGATAATATATTCCCTAAAGTGATATTCTCTTTTATTTCTTATCTAAATCAATCTTAGTTCCAGCGCGGACAGTCCAGGAAGGATTTTTACCTATTTTATCCCCTTCCTTTACTCCTTTAAGGATAGCAACATATTTCCCTTGCTTTTGGCCAATCTTGACAGTTTGTTTAACTATTTTACCTTTTTTAAGCAGATACACGTATTTTGATTTCCCTGATCCCTTAACACTTGTTGCAGGTACTGATAATAAATCTTTTGACTCTACTACAACGTTAAGATTTGTTTCGTAGCCAGGATATAGTTTTTCTTGTGAATCTAAAGTTGCTCTAAAAGTGTAGTATGCATCAGATTCTTTTTTTGAGTCCTTTTCTTGATCAGTGGATGTATTGTTCATAGGATAGTTACTAACCTCTGAAATACTTCCTTTCCAGTTTGTATTTCCAACAATCTTTGAAGTAACTTTAATCGGTTGACCTGGTTCAATTTTTGATTTTTCTTCTTCTGTTAGTTTTCCTTCAATTTGGAAAGGTTCATTTGAAGCAATTTGCATAATTGAAATTTGTTGTTTATCTGTTGCTTTAAAGCCTTGACCAATGTCTTTGTTCAAGTTAAGTACAACACCTTCATTATTGCTATTAACAGTTAATGATCCTTGTTGTGCCTTTAATTTTTCAGCTTCAAGTGTGTATTGTTCTACTTTTAATTCTGCTGTATTCAATTCTTCTTTCGCAGTATTTAATTCAGCTTGAAGTGTTTGAATTATTACTGCATTAGTTGTAGTCTCAGTTTTATCTGTTGATTTATCTGTTGTTTTATTTTCATCAGTTGTATTAGACTCAGTCTCCGTGCTTGCGCTTTGAATGTCTTGTTCTAGCGAAGAAACTTGTTCTTTTTTCTGAGTAACGCTAGTTTCTGCTAGTTTCTTATTAACTTCAGCTTGTCCAAGTTCAGCTGCTAGAGTAGTATTTTCATAAGAAAAAAGTTTTTGTCCTTTAGTGACTGTATCTCCCTCTTTTACGAAAATTTCATTTATAGATCCTTTAGCTGGATTTACATAAATTGTATCAGTATGACTTTGAACTACGCGACCGGACACAGTTTCAGTCTTTGTAAAACTTTTAACTGCTGGACTGATAAACTGTAATGTTTCTGATTTACTTTTTCTAACTTCAACTACTGTTACGCTAAGAATCACGGAAACGATTAAAAGAACAATGACTCCTATTAAAATATACTTCTTCTGGTTTGGTGTAATTATTTTTACTTGTTCTTTTTCCTCGTCAATTCTTTTCGCCGATTCCATAACTATACCCCTTCCTCATTACAAAAAAACTACTTCTCCATAGTCTATTGTCTATTTTTTTAAATGGTGTTTCAAGGAGATTTTTTAGAAAATGACAAATATTTAATATGTTTTTTTTAATAATCACTTTTTATTGCCATTTTGTTCATTTTAATAGGTATATTCGCTCAGTTTACTTATTTGTTTTATATTTCAGAATATTTAAATTAATATAACTAAAAAATTTTTTAGATTTTTTTATCTCAAATTTTAGAAGAAAAATAAGTTTAGAGACATCTAATTAAAAAGTCGCATTCTCCCTTGTTACACCTATGTATTTCAGCATACATTTTAATCGGAATAGTAAGAAATAATATACAGTCAAACAAAAATACAATATTTAAAAGATTCATACTATTATTGCGTAGTATTATTGAACTATGTTACAATACGAAATAAATCCTCAGGTAATAGGATAATTTTTCCAATATAATTATAATGTTTTCAACAAGAAATAGATTACTAGTATGCTAAAGTATTTATCTCCATCAATGAATTTGGGAATTAGTCAAACTCTCCCGCTTCAAATTTATTAATTACTGCACAGAATTTTGTTTCACGCGCAGTTATTTACAAAAAATACAGATTATTCACAAAAAGGGGGAGTCATGAATGAATGCATTTTTTAGAAAAAAGTCTATTGAACAGCTTCAACTGGATGGAGCAAAAAACACTGGACTTAATCGTGTTTTAGGCTTATGGCAACTGACTGCCATTGGTTTAGGAGGTATTATAGGTGTTGGTATCTTCGTATTAACTGGTGTGGCAGCATCTAAACATGCTGGTCCAGCAGTACTTTTGTCTTTTATTATTGCAGGATTAGCTAGCGCTGCAGCAGCATTGTGTTATGCAGAATTTGCTGGTTTAATACCAGTGGCTGGAAGTGCCTATACTTATAGTTATGCTGTATTAGGAGAAGGAACTGCATGGCTAATTGGATGGGATTTGTTACTTGAGTATGCACTAGTTGTCGCTGTAGTCGCGATTGGTTGGTCAGGCTATATGCAGGAGTTTTTATTACAAATAGGTGTTCACATACCTGAATGGGCACAAGGTGCTCCTGGTTCTGGAGCAGGCCACAAAGTAGACTTAATAGCAGTTTTAGTTAGTTTTGGTATTGCAGGATTACTTACATTAGGAACCGAAATGGGTTCTAAATTTAATTCATTAATGGTTATTATTAAATTAGGTATTATTCTTTTAGTTATTGGCGTAGGAAGCTTTCACATTAATACTGCTAACTGGCACCCATTCATGCCTTTTGGTTTCCATGGCGTAATGAGTGGAGCAGCTCTAGTATTCTTTGCTGTATTCGGTTATGACACGCTAACTACAGCAGCAGAGGAAGCAAAAAGACCGCAACGTGATTTACCATTAGCAGTCATCATATCGTTAGGTGTTGCTTTATGCTTGTATGTTGCAATGTCACTTATTATTACAGGAATGGCCCCATATGAAACACTTAATAACGCAGCACCTGTAGCAAAAGCATTTAGTAATATTGGCATGAAATGGATTACTCTAATTATCTCTGCCGCTGCAATTACAGGGATTCTATCAGTATTGTTCTCATTTATGCTTGCCGGATCACGAATTTGGTTCTCAATGAGCCGTGATGGTTTATTACCAAAATGGTTTACAAAATTACATCCAAAGTATAAAACACCTTATCGTCCTACTTTACTAATTGGGTTAATTACTGCATTCGTTGCAGGCTTTACTCCAATCAATGAAGTGGCTGAGTTAGTTAATATCGGAACATTAACAGCATTTATCTTAATTTGTTCATCAATTATTGTATTACGTGTAAAACGTCCTGATTTAAAAAGAGGATTCAAAACACCATTAGTTCCAATTATCCCACTAATCGGTATCGGGTTCTCGGCTTATTTAATTGCTAGTCTTCCAAAGATTACATTTATTAGATTTATCGTCTGGATGGTGATCGGACTTGTTGTTTACGCGTTGTATGGTAAGAAGAGAAGTGTTTTAGGGAATGATCAACAAGATCATAAAACTAAAATAAGCTGAAGTTATTTCAAAAGCTAATAACGAATGAAAACCACGAGGAGATTAATTCCCTCGTGGTTTTTCTATGCTTCAAACGACTTATTTCTCTCTCTAATAAAAAAAGCATGCACCCGGTATTGTACCAGATACATGCTCTTGGATTATCTATTATTAGTAGAACTGCAAGTATTCAAAGGTCAAAGCTTATTTTCTAGCTCCGTCTTTTCCAACTTTATATTTACCAACTTTAGTATTTACAGCCATTACGCCTGATTTGTTGAAGTAATAATATTTACCACTTATTTTTTTCCAGCCATTGTTAAATCTTGATCCATCGCTGTTTAAGTAGTATTTTTTACCACTTACTGTTAACCAACCAGTTTTCACTACACCGTTTTTATCGAAGTAGTAGTATTTGCCACTAATTGATTTCCAGCCATTGCTGAATCTTGAACCATCGCTGTTTAAGTGATATTTCTTACCACTTACTGTTAACCAGCCTGTTTTCATTACGCCAGATTTATCGAAGTAGTAGTATTTGCCACTAATTGATTTCCAGCCATTGCTAAATCTTGAACCGTCACTGTTTAAGTAATACTTCTTGCCACTTACTGATAACCAACCAGCTTTTGCTTTCACACCAGTTGAATTGAAGTAGTAAGTTTTTCCTGAGATTACATTCCAGCCAGTAACTTTTTCACCTTTACTATTTAAATAGTAAGTGTCTTTACCATCGTTTAACCAACCAGTTTGCATGTAGCCATCTTTATTAAAGTAGTACCACTTGCCACTGTTGTTTAACCAACCAATGTGTAAAGTACCATCTTTGTCTGCATAAACCATTTTAGAACCAACTTGTTTCCAAGCTTTGCGTAATAAACCTGATTTTGCATCAAAGTATGCTTTATCACCGTATAAGTTGAAGATACCAGATTGCGCTACACCTTTAGAATCAAAGTAGAAGTACGTGTTGTTTTCTGGAACAAACGTGATGTCTGTTGCCATTGAACCACCTTGGTCAAAGTAATAGCGTTTTCCATTTAAATCTAACCAACCTGTTTTCATTACACCAGTTGATGGGTCAAAGTAATAAGTAGACACCCAAGTGTAATCCTCTTCAGTTTGTTTTAGCTCTAAGAAGCCTTTGTGCATTTTACCATCTTCGTCGTAGTAGTAAACTTTATTATCGTCATTAACTACCCAACCAGTTGTTTTTGGAGCATCGGCACGATTAATTACTACTTCCTTCACTGTCTCATTACCAGAAAGGTCAGTCGCTCTTAACGTAATTTTGTTTTCTCCCTCTTTTAAAGGAACAGTTACTTTATAATCTTTGTTTAATGGTTTTACAACATCCACTGGGCTAATTAATGGTACTTCAAATTCGTGGTTTTCACCAACATAGAAGTTTAAGTAGCTATAGTTATCTTTTAAGTTTACATTAAATGACACTTGGTCTACATTTTTATCAACGCGAGTTGGAGCATCTACATTGATTTCTGCTGCATGTGTATCAATATAAACGTGACGAGCAACTGAGAAGCTCTTATTCGCAAAGTCTGTTGCTTCAACTTGTACAGTGTAAGGACCATCTTGGTCAAACGTTACAGTTGTTGAATAGTTGTAGTGGTCAGTCTTCGCATCATAAGTAACTGGTACTTCTTTTCCATTAACTTTAACTGCTTTAATACCAATTTCATCGGTTACGAAACCTTTGACTGGTACTTTATTGTCACTATATGCTCCCCATGGTTCTGGAGAATTTGGAACATAACCACCTGCACCATCTGATGTACCGTCAGTAATGTACACTAATGGAAGATCTACGTCACCAATTGCCGCAGTATCTTCTGCTGCATTACCTGCGTAGTCCATAGCAACTACTTCTACTACTGATTTATCAGTAGCTGTAGATAAGTCAAATGAAGATTTTGTACTGTCAGTTGTTCCTTTAAGAGTTCCATTTACAAAGATACCGTATAATTTAACTCCAGTACCATCATCTGAACCTTCCCAAGTTACTACTTTTTTATCTGGATCATAAGTGGCTTTAATGCTTGGAGCGTGAGTATCTACATAAACAGGGATTTTCTTAGATTGCCACTGTGCACCTTCATAACCAATTACAGATTTAATCTCGTAATTGTATAATCCGTCTGGAACAACTTGACCGTTTACTTTACCGTCCCAATCTGTTGACGAGCTATATTTATACGGTGTGCCTTTACCATTGTCAAAAGCATTTTTTGTCACATCAGATTGAGCAGATAAACGGCGTAGGTATTTCCCATCTTTGTCAAGGATGTTATATTGTACTTCTGATGCATTTCTTAAAAATGATGGTATCGCATTGATATCTTCAGCGTATTTATCTCCATTTGGTGATAACGCGTAAAAATTCTTTCCAGGAACAGAATTCCAGAAATCTTCACCGCCATCACGTAGCATGTCATGTGCTTCACTATCAACAAGTTTTGTTAAATCAAAATAACGAGTTTCACCAAGATCTTTAATTCCATCAACGATTGGTAAACTATCCCACTTTCCGTAGAAGCCTACGTATGGAGCAGTTAGACTTGGATTACCAACAGTACCGATAAGATTTACTGAACCTTCAACAAAAATATTGTCATGAAGAGCTACTGAAATTTCTTTATCATTCTTATCGAATCCAGGAATTTTTGCATTTGTTAAATCAATTTTCACAGTGAAATCAACTGATTTACCTGCTGGTACCATAACCGTATCAGGTGCATCAATTTTAACGCCATCCAGGTTACCTGTTTGAAGTGCATTATGGTCTACACCAGTAGTTTGATAAAATTCATCTGTTAATGCAGTTGTATCTACTTTATAGAATGCATCTTTATCAGAAATATTTTTAGCAGTGAACGTCATTGAAACTTGTTTAGATTGGAAATCTTTTAATTCAGATTTCGCTTCACCTGTTGACTTATTATAGAAGTAAACTGGTGTTGTAACAGCATTTTCGATTTGCATCATACCAGCACCTTGACGGCGTGGAGAGAACGGATGACCATCTAAATCATTAATAACTTTAGCAGTATTCATTAATAATACTTTTGCTAAATGAGTACGATCGCTAACGCTTAAAGAGCTAAAGCGTTTATCATTTTTTAAGTACTCTTGTACTAATGCAGAACCACCAGCTACGTGTGGAGCTGCCATTGAAGTACCACTCATTACTTCATATTGGTTGTTATTAACAGTTGAGTAAATATTTCCACCTGGAGCGGTGATTTCAGGCTTTAACTCAAGGCTTGGTGTAACACCCCATGAAGTAAAGCTTGTCATACGACCCATTTCAGGACTTTCATTTTTAGCTGTTTGGTTAACATGGATTGTTCCTGAACCCTTAATTGAGTTAAATAATGCTTCACCATCTGCTTTTGAGTTAACAAGCATCATTGGAACATCCCAACCGCCTTGGTCAGCATATTGAGTACCGTTATTTGCATTCCATACGATAATACCCGCTGCGCCAGCTTCTGCAGCATACTTCGTTTTATCAGCAAACGTATAAGTACCACGAGCTACAAGAACAATTTTCCCTTTAACGTCAACACCGTTATAATCATTCTGTCCACCTAATTTATAACTTCCATCAGCGTTTTTGCCAAGGTTTACAACTGGAATATTCCCATCAAACTTATCTGATAGATCTTTCCAACCATCGATTCCTTTACCAACAACACTTAAACCATTATTTCCGTCAACAGTGATCGCATGCTCATATAGATAAGCTTCATTTCCAGAAGCAGCTACTGAGATTGTATCTTTGTTAAGACCAGGCGCGCCTGTTACACCGATATCAGGGTTTTGTGATAATGGGTTATCCCATCCGTAACCAATATTATTTGAGTTACCAGAAGAAACAGCACATACGATACCATTGTTAACTGCACGAGTAATCGCAAGATCTTCTGCACTATTTGGCTCATAAGAAGATGCTACTGAACCAAGACTCATGTTTAATACATCAGCACCTAGTTTAATAGAATCGTCGATTGCTGCAAGATAAATATCTGACCATGTAGATGGGTAACTTGGGTCATTACTGAATACCTTCATCGCAAGAACTTGCGCTTCCGGTGCAACCCCTTTAATACCACCGTTTGCTTCGTCACCGTTAGCAGCTGTAATACCTGCTACGTGCATACCGTGCATTGAAGCCCCTGGTCCAAGGTCTGTTACAATGCTGTTTTGGTCATAATAGTTATAACCATAAGGAACTTTGTCAGTGTAGAATTTACCTGGAAGTCCTTTATCTTTTACAAGCTGAGCTACTGAGTCTTTCGTTAAGTCCTCTTTTGAAGGATCAGTTAATTTAAAATCGCGGTGAGTAGGGTCAATACCTGTATCGATAATTGAGATAACCATCCCTTTACCGTCATATCCAGTGTCTTTCCAAGTTTCCTTAGACTGGATAAATTGATGGCTCTTCGTCATATCTGGCGTAGAAGGCTCAGCAGTAGGACGATTGTATTCGTTCGCTAAATAAACATTTTTTACACCTGAAGTAGCTTCAATTTTTGCTACATCACCGTATTCAACTACACCACTGAAACCGTTAAATGCAGTTGAGAATTGTTTCTTATAGCTAATGCTAATTCCTTTTGATTGTAACTTTGATTTAACTGAGTTTTGTTGGCTTTCTACTGTAGCATAAAGACTAGATTTTTGACTTGCAGATAAGTCTTTAAATAATTTACCTTGTTGAGTTGCATATTCAACTGGAGATTGTCCATCAACTTCAACGATAACGCGCACTTTATCTGATGCTTTTAAACTAGCTCGATCAGCAGCTTCCGCTACATTGTTTTTATTGTTTGTATTTAGATTCTTAGAATCTAGTTGTCTAAGTTGATCTAATTTTGACTGCAAATCGCCCGGGCGGTAAGAAGCAGCTGATGTTGGTGAAATAAAAGCCAAATTAGAAAGAGCAAGAGCAGATGCCAGAGCATATGTAGTAACTTTACGATTCTTTTTGTTAGTCATTTCCCATTTCCTCTCAAAAAATATAATTTTTTAAATGAATAATAAAATAGATAAGTACAAAAACTTCCCCTGTTTAGTACGGTCATTCGAGGAATATCGACAGATTCATCAAATCGTTTCTCAATCAAGAACATGCCAAATTACCTCTAACATTTTTTCCAGATAACCCCTTAATATCTCCCTTCATCTATACTAATCCTATTAATACCTATACTTTTTTAATAATTATTTAATAAAGTTTTTAAGGAATAATAGCTAAATTAAAT